>JAHDIM010000309.1 GCA_020630805.1 Anaerolineales bacterium | reverse complement strand
CTACACCCCAATCTTGATTTCAATATCGTCGGGGTTTTTGACGACGCTTTTGAGCTGGCTCATCAGTTCATCGCAATAACCAGTGGTGATGTTGGGGAACTCCAACTCATAGTCATGTTCGTCTTCAAACACGCGCAGCTTGAAATGATCCTTGCCGGGGAAGCTGGTCAGGATGTTATAGGCCCACTTGGTGCGCATGGAATAGCTGAACAGGTCCCGCGTGGGGCGAATCGTGACAATGATGCACTTCGTTGGCCCAGTGTCGTCTGCATGCAGATCGCGCTTGGTTTCTTCGTCCATCAGCGGCGGCCGTTGCGCGCCGCGCATTTGCGGCACTTGCGGTGCTTTGCGCTTTGGTAGCGGTGGAATTGCCATTCCGCCGCCGTTGTTCGGGACATAGGCAGGGACTGCTTCATTGACCGCAGGCGCTGATTTCCGCCGTCGATCGCCAGACATTTCTAGCGCCCAGTCAGGCACATCGTCTTCGGGCGGTGGAGGCGCAGCTGACGGTTGTGGCGTCTGTGGCCGCTGCTCTGGCACATCGATGTACGAATTGACCGCCTCAACCTGATACGGATCACCGTGGGCATCCAACACCTGTTGCTGGTCATCAAACAAGGCCCAGATGTCATCTGGTGGCGTTTCGTCGTCAGGGATATGCAAGTCCGGCGTGAAGTCTGGCACTGTGCCGTTTTCAGGGTCTTCAATAATCGGTTGCAAGATCGTGTCAGGCGTTGGGGCCAACACTGCGGCTTCCACCTTAGCGACCACTTCTGCGACAGCAGCGGCTTCAACTTCCGGCGCAATCTCAACGGCAACGTTGGTTTCAGCAGCCGCTACAGATGCAGATGCTGTTTGCGGCGCTACAACTGGCGCAGGGTCAATCCCTGTTGACTGTTCGAACTTAGGTGCTGGTGGATCTTCCGTGGGCTTGGAGGGCGCAACGTCAGATGCTTTTGTCGACTTCAGATCAGGTTGTTTCGCAGCAGGCTTAGGCTTTTCCACTTTAGGCGCTGGCGGCGCAACCGCAGGCGTTGTGGGCGCAAACGCTACAGAATCTGGTTCAGGCGGAGGCCCAAAGCTGTCCTGATAGTCATAGCGGAACGGCGGTGGTTCCGGCGGCGCTGGCATGCTGGATTCATCCGCCTTGACGATCTTGACGTTCTGCGACATTGCATCGACCAAGATGTTCGTGCCGTCGTTGCCATCGACCTTACCAGTCACGACCACGAGCTGCTCCATCTCTACCCATTCGCCAACTTCTTTCCAGACGCGCGGGAAGATCACCAAGCTCAGCTGACCTTGCATATCTTCAAGGTCAATGAACGCCATTGGGTCGCCCTTCTTGGTAGTATGCGGCTTGATGTTGCCAATGGTGCCAGCCACAGTCACACTGCGACCTTTCATGGAGCCGTCTAGTTCGCCACTGAAGGCGGTGATCACGTGTTGCAGGTCATCCAAATGGGCAATCAGCGGATGCTCACCGACGTAGGTCCCAACAAGCTCCTTTTCCCATTTGCGCAGTTCGCGGTCTTTGACTTCGGGAATATTTTTGGGCAATGTGATGCTGGAATTCGAGGGGCCGGTCATCATGTCAAACATGCTGACTTGACCGAGCTCCGCAGCCTTATGCGTACTACCACTGATGCTAACAATCTGATCTAGCGCGGCGAGCAAAACATTGCGTTGCCCAAAGTCATCCAATGCTCCCACCTTAATGAGGCATTCCAAAGCCCGCTTCCCGACTTTACGCAGGTCACAGCGCGCCGCAAAATCATCGATCGATTTGAACGGTTCGTCACCCCGACCCCGGACAATTTCCGCAACCGGACCTTCACCCACGTTCTTGATCGCGCCCATGCCGAAACGGACGTGACTGCCCTCATCATCATCTTCAATGGTGAAGTCCCAGTCGCCGTTGTTGACGTCTGGCGGCAGAATTTCCACATTCATGGTGCGGGCATTAGCCGTATAGAGCGTGACCTTTTCGGTGTTACCCTTTTCCGCACTCAGCAAGGCTGACATATATTCAACCGGATAGTGCGCTTTCAAGTACGCCGTTTGCACCGAGATGACACCGTAGGCCGCGGCGTGGGCCTTGTTGAACCCGTAGCGCGCGAATTCAAGCCAGTCTTCAAAGACCGCCTTGGCCTCAGCTTTAGACATGGTGCCTTGCTTGGCGCAGCCTTCGACAAACATCTTTTCGTGTTTGACCAGCAGCTTTTGCTTCTTCTTTGCAATCGCTTTGCGCAGTTCATCCGACTCAGACAGCTTATACCCTGCTAAGTCCACCGCCGCGCGCATAATCTGTTCTTGGTACACCGCAATGCCATACGTTTCCGCAAAGATCGGTTCCAAAGACGGATGCTTGTATTCTGTTTCTTCCTTGCCATGCATCCGGCGGATGTAGGTCGGAATAAAATCAATTGGCCCCGGCCGATAGAGCGAGATCATCGCGATCACGTTCTCTAGATTTTCAGGGTGCATTTCCATCAGGAACTTGCGCATCCCCGCCCCTTCCACTTGGAACACGCCCGGTACGTTACCATCCCCCAGCAGTTCAAAGCTTTTCGGATCATCGACTGGAATGGTGTTGATATCAAAGTCGATGTTGTGGCGTTCTTTGATCAGCTCACACGCCCGCGCCATGATGGTCAGCGTGCGCAGACCAAGGAAGTCCACCTTGAGCAAGCCAAGGTCTTCCACCACCGCCATTTCAAACTGCGTCACCGATTGAATCATCGGATCAGTGCTGCCCGGTGGGCGCGTCAACGGAATGTATTCGGTCAGCGGTTTGTCCGAGACAATGACCCCAGCGGCGTGCGTCCCAACGTTGCGGAAGGTGCCTTCCAAACCTGCGGCCACGTCCAGCATTTCGCGCATGGTCGGATTCGTTTTGTACACCGTACGCAGTTCTTCGATGCCATCATCGCCATCGCCCAGTGCGTCTGAAATCTTGGGCGATTTCCCTTGAATAGACGGCACCATCTTGGCAACGCGGTCCACTTCCGGCAGTGGAATATCCATCACGCGACCGACGTCACGAATGGCCGCGCGAGCCTTCATTTCACCAAAGGTGATGATGGACGCAACCTTGTCATCGCCATACTTGTTGACACAGTATTCGAGCAACTCTGAGCGACGATCGTCTGGAAAATCCAGGTCGATATCCGGCATGGAAATCCGACCGGGATTGAGGAAGCGTTCGAAGATCAGCCCGAGTTCAAGCGGATCGACAAACGTGATTTTTAGAGCGTAAGCCACCAAGGAGCCAGCCGCAGACCCGCGTGCGCCGTACCAAATGCCGCGCTCTGCGGAGAACATACACAGATCCCACACAATGAGGAAGTAGGCGTCAAAGCCCATGCGGTTGATGACGCCCAGTTCATACTCCAAGCGTTCAACGTAGTCTGGCTTTTCGCGCCAGTCTGGACTCACACGTTCTTGCAGCCCTTGGTCACACAGCGCCAGCAGATAGTTAGCGGCATCCAGATATTCAGGCGGAACATCAAACAGCGGCAGATGATAACCGTCGCTATCCAGATTGACTTCACAGCGTTCGGCAATCAGCAGCGAGTTTTCCATCGCCCCATCGATATGCCCAAACAGCTTGTGCATCTCTTCCGGCGAGCGCAGATAGTAGGTATCGCAACTCATCCGCATGCGTTTCGGGTCGTTCAACACCGAACGCGTCTGGATGCAGAGCATCACGTCATGCAACTTGGCATCGGACTGGTCAACGTAGTGCGTGTCATTGGTCGCCACGAACTGACCGTTGTAGCGCTTAGCAAGGTCAATAAGACCTTTGTTGACCTCGCGCAGTTCTGGAATTTCATGGTCTTGGAGTTCAAAGAAGAAGTTATCGTGACCGAAGACTTCGTAGTAGTAATCTAGTAGCTTGGTGGCTTGCTCATGATTGCCGTTTTGGATCGCTTTCGGCACTTCAGCGGCCAAACAGCCGGTTGTACAGATCAGCCCTTCAGCGTGCGCAGCCAGATAGTCATGGTCAATACGCGGACGGTAGTAATAGCCTTCTAGTGACGAGGCCGACGCAATTTTGAGCAGGTTTTGATAGCCTTTCTGATTTTCCGCCAGCAGCAAAAGATGGAACGGCTTGCGGTCATACTGCGCATTTTTCTGCGTCATCAGCCGCGGGGCCATGTAAGACTCCATCCCAATGATGGGATTGATCTCGGCCTCTTTACAAGCTTTATAAAACTCAATCACCCCATGCATCGCGCCGTGATCGGTGATCCCCAACGCTGGCATCCCCATCTCTTTGGCACGCGCAACCATCTTCTTGATGTTGCTGAATCCATCAAGGAGGGAATAGGTCGAATGGTTGTGAAGATGGACGAAGTTATCGCACATAGGTGTGGTGATTGGTTAATTGTTATTGGTTATTTTTTATTGCAAGCCTAGACGATTTTGCAATTGCGAGGGGTGGTGAACCGTCTATAAATCCGCTGGGGAATGTGTGTTCTATTGTAGCATGTGGGGAAGGTTGGAATCCTAAAAATTGTGGAGGATTCGGTCATTAGTAACCGTAGA
>JAHDIM010000308.1 GCA_020630805.1 Anaerolineales bacterium | reverse complement strand
TTTCCGCAAAGAAGGTCGCCATCTCGCTGTAGGCCTTAGCAGTTTTGCTGCCACCCCGAAACCCGCCGCCATGAATCACGACAACAGCCGGCCGCAACTGGTTCGACTCATTCTCTGGTAGATATAAATCCAGCAGCAAATCGATTGGCTCAGACTGTTCACTGTTCCAACTCGTATGGGCTAGCCCTTCACCATACTTAACATCTGACAGTAATTGAAAATCATATTCTGCCCTGTTGGCAACAGTTAAATTGTCGTCTGCCTCAGGCAAGAGCGTGTCATCAAGCGTTGGAGCCGCTGTCACCTCTTGGAGTGGCAGCTCCGTTGGCGTACGCTCGACGCTGTTTCTCGATGTAACCTGCACGACCTGCCGCGCGACTCTTCTTGCCCCAGTGCAACCGCTTGAAAGAAGGGCAAGTGAAATAAGTAAAGCCGAAATGAAAAGCGTTCGGGCCATTGGAGTCTCCGTTGATAGATTTAGTTGCTCAGGGCGATTGCATCTTCTCTGTAATCGCCCTGAATTTCGTCAACCTGAGCACGTTTGTGCAGCCAAATAATAAAAGTTTGCATGGCGTGCGAAGGTTCTCGCCTTTGTGTCAAACGCTTCTTAGCTACTAAGTCGAGATTCTTCCCGCGCAATCGCCCTCAGCTATTTGCCTCTGCCTTGTCGATCCAGCGTAGCACATGTGCTAAGTAAGGTTCAGGGTTGTCCTCCCAGCAATAGTGCCCGGCCTCAGGGATGATGTCAAATTCACTGTTTGGCAGCGCTGCAGCGAGGCGGCGTGAATTCCCCATCCCCACGAATGTATCTTTTTCACCGTGCAACACGAGGACTGGAGTCTGAATTGACCCAACAACCTGCGTCAGTTTCGGCATTTCAGTTGGATAACTCGCTAAAAATCCCATTTGGTTACGAAGCTTCACAAAATTCGTGGTGCTGCGTTGGTAGTCTAGCAACCGTTCCTTGTTAGGAGTTTTGGTGCGCTTGAATCCAACGCGGTTGGCAACACCCCCGTAGATCCTGCCGCCAATGGCTCCACCACCAGATAATGTCATGAAGCGCGCCACACGCGACGTTGCATTCAGCCGAAACAAGAGTTCGCCTTCAAGCTCGCCAATTGCCCCCGCGTCACCGATGACTGCCGACCGCAGCCGCCCTGGATTGTCTGCCATAAATCGAATTGCTAGCGGTGTACCGATATCTGGCCCAACATAGTGCGGATTTTCGAGGCCAAAGTGATCCAGAATCTTGGAGAGGAACGCTGCCTGCTGTGAAACGGTAATGATGGTCTTGTCAGCGTCTGACCCACCGTGATTTGGTAAATCTACCGCGACAACATCAAATTTCGCGCACAGCCGTTCCCACCAATTTGTGTAGGTGAGAATGCTCATTGGGTGTGGATTGACCAACAGTAGTTGACTCGCGCCTGGTTGCCTTGACGCCGCATACCGAATTCGGCGGCCATCGATTGTTGCGTATTCTAAGTTCATCATGGTGTCTCTTTGTTTATTGCTTGCTTTTTGCAAGTAATAAATACTACCATGTCACTTGCATAGTGCAAGTAATATGGCTTCACCATCTGTGTACTTTATTCGGTTTTGCTAAAAGAGAAACACCAACGCGTAAGACGATCTCTTTCTTCAGGTTGCGGAAGGTGCAATGCCAAAGTGCCGTTTGTATTCACGGCTGAACTGGGCCGGGCTGTTGTAGCCAACTAAGCGCCGCGCTTCGCTCACTTTTTTGCCAGCCTTCATCAGTTTCTGCGCTTCATACAGCTTCACAGATTTTGCATATTGGAGCGGCGATAGATGCATTACGTTTCTGAAATTTTCGTAGAAAGCCGTTTTGCTCATATGCACCATCGTTGCTAACTGCTCTATTGAGACGGGCTTGTCTAGATTCTGATGAATATAATCCACCGCTTTAGAAATACGCTGAATATCCCCGCGCTGCTGTAACAGAAATCGCATTTCGTTACCGCGCTCGCCGCTCAACAATCGATAGTAGATTTCATCAATAATCGCATCAGATAGCATCTTTGCATCTCTGGGGTGAGAGAGCAGGTTGAAAAGGCGCATGAACAGGTCTAGCAAGGTGTCATTCAACGCGATAGCGCAGATATTGGAGGGGTTTACGACACCTGGTTTAGCAACCACACCATCAATCCGATCCATCCGAATCAGCACGTCTGCCATCCGGTCTAGGTCTAATGCCAGACCAGCTGCCAAGAACGGCGTGGTGGCGTTGGCGGCTACGATTTCTGTTTCCATTGCCATGGGGTGAAACAAAACCAGCACATCGCCAACTGAAAAATCATATTGCTGGTCTCTCACAAAACAGGATTTTCTGCCTTGCCCCACAATGAAAATGGCTGGTGGATCACAGGTCGGATGTCTGAGTATAGGCTGCGACGACTTGAGCGTTCCAAAGTTTTCAATCATTGAATAGTTCAGCCCCTCTTGGGGAGAATGCTGCTCCAAAACGCGCACAAACTGTTCAATTCTGTTTTGTTGGTAAAACGGTTCCATTATCTTTTTCGCGTTAACTCCGAACTTCAGCCTCTCTAGTGATCTGTCCAATACTATAACGATAGTCACCTAATGATAGGCCTAAACCCTCGTGTTTCTGTAGGATTGTGCAAATAATTTGAAGGAATGCATCTTCATTTCTTCAGAACAGCAGCCTATGATCTTTGCACTTGCAGCAGTAAATGCAGCAAAAATTACAACGCTAAGGGAATTTATAGATGTTGAAAAAACTATTAGGGTTGGCACCAACCCTCGAACCTGACGGGTCTTACTCGCCTTCAAAAGTGGCCTTACGGTTTGGTACTGTCGACAAAACTGACTTTGAACCGATCTCATATCCGCAATACAGCGGGCCGAAGTCGAAAGTATTGGTCATGTTTACTGAACAAAAGAACATGACGATGCAAAATGGCAAGCTGTTTTCTACGGGGAACCACCCTGTTGAGGCGTTGCTGCCCATGTTGCACCTCAAAAATGCAGGGTTTGACTTTGAAATTGCGACACCGACTGGAAAGCCAGTTGTGTTTGAAATGTGGGCCATGCCAACGCAAGACAAGCACGTGATGGAGTTCTACAACGCTTACAAATCACAGTTTGAAGCGCCAAAAAGTTTGGAGACCATCGCTAGCGACTTGCCCGACGCAGACTCCTACGCCGCAGTTTTTATCCCCGGTGGACATGGGGCCATGTTGGGCATTCCAGAAGATAAAAATGTAGGTCAGCTCTTACATTGGGCGCATGATAACGATTTATTCACCATCACCATTTGTCACGGCCCAGGATCGCTTTTAGCAACCACGCTGAATGGCCAAGACTTTATTTATGACGGTTACAAAATGGCCGTATTCCCAGACTCCGTTGATAAGCAAGCGCCAATGATGGGCTATCTACCAGGGCACATGCCGTGGGCGCTCGGTGAAAAGTTGACAGCGCTCGGCGTCAACATTGTCAACGCAAAGCTAGATGACACCACACAGCTAGATCGCAACCTGATTACTGGTGCAAGCCCACTGGCCGCGAATGCATTAGGCAAGCTTGCTGCGAACACCTTACTCGATGCACTGAATACTTAAGGCTGAAACAAAATGGAATTTATCGAAAAACTCAATTGGCGCTATGCCACAAAGGCCATGAACGGCCAAACAATCCCGCAAGACAAAATCGACAACATTCTGGAGTCTATTTCGTTGGCACCAACCTCAAGCGGACTGCAACCGTTTGAAGTGCTTGTGATTACCAATCAAGCAATAAAGGAACAAATAACTCCAATTGCGTACGGTCAATCAGTCGTGACAGACTGCTCGCATTTATTGGTGTTTGCCGCATGGGATACCTATACAGCTGAGCGTATCAATCAAGCGTTTGATCATCTGGTCGAAGTGCGTGGATTTACAAATGAAGGCTTGGACAATTATCGCCAACGGTTGTTGAGCATGTATCCCCAGCGGGATGCGGAAGTCAACTTTCAACATGCCGCCAAACAAGCCTACATTGCCTTTGCTCTCGCCATGGCAGCGGCCGCCGTTGAAGGCATTGATGCCACCCCGATGGAAGGATTTGATGCAGCAAAGCTGGACGAGGCCTTAGGGTTACGCGAAAAGGGATTGCGTAGTTGTGTGCTACTGCCGTTGGGCTATCGGGATGCGGAGCACGATTGGCTGGTCAACCTTCCCAAAGTCCGTAAGCCGCGCGAAGCATTGATTACAGAAATTGCATAAGGCGACCGACTCATTCGTACCTATAAAGTCTGGGCCGAGAATAACGCTGTCTTCATTGAATTCTAGAAACGCTTAGGATGCTGATGAAGAATAACCGCTGAATGCGCTGAGAACGCTGAGAGTTTTGAACTCAGCGACCTCGGCGCGCTCAGCGGTTGTTTTATTTATAGCTACCCCCAATAATAAATAGACCCAATCTGCGTTCTTCCGCGTAAATCCGCGGTTAGTAAATTCTTAGACCACCATGCCTCTACTTACTTTACCCGCCACACCATCCTACACAGACCCACGCAACGTCCGCAGCGGC
>JAHDIM010000307.1 GCA_020630805.1 Anaerolineales bacterium | reverse complement strand
AAACGCTAACCCTAGAATTACGCCTAGCGTTACCCAATAGCCCCAATCCGCGCTCGTCTGTGCTCGTCCGCGGCTAATCTTCTCTTCTTCCGCGTTCTTCCAAGTTCTTCCGCGGTTAGTATCTGCTCGGCGGCTAATTCTCCTCAAAATCAACCACAACCCAATTGCAATCCAAAGCTCTGCGAGGCCATCATTGTTGACGGCTGACAGCATCGTCACGTGCTGCGGGATGAAGGCCACAATGCCCGTCGCCGACAGCGCCAGCAGCGGTCGATTTGGGAAGATTTCGCGCGCAGCGAGGCCAGTGAACAAGATCACCAACACCCCAATGGCGACGGAAAACAACCGCATGGCTTCCAAGCTGCCGTTGCTCAGTTTATAGACTGGCACCAGCAAAAAATAATACAGCGGCGGCTGATGGTCTTCGTATTCAATTGCGTCTAACGGTAAATGATCTGGAAACTTTTCAGCGGTCAGTTGACCGAGATACGCCGCATCCCAGTCGCCCATTTCAATAATCGGCGGTTGGCCGGTTTCGGCAACTTGCTTGATGTAGTTATAGTGCGCCGGCTCATCTGGAACTTGCCAGTCTGGGGTGTAGAGTGCGTAAGCGCTACCAATGGCAGCGAAGGCGATTAGGATGAGAGTGAGACCAGTGCGGAACATGTGAATGCGTAAGGTGTAATTCGTAATGACTTAGGGGCAATGATTATGGCAGATGACGGGCTGGTTGTAAGGCAGAGAAAACAAAAAGGACACTAACCGTTTATCACGTCAGTGCCCTTGAATATGGCAAAGAGTAACTGTAACCTTCTTAGCATTACACCTTACGCATTATTTAGTACGCCCCTCTCGCAAACAACACTGTCGGAATCGTCCGAATCAAACACGAAAGATCCAAAACAATCGACCAGTTTTCGACGTAGTAGATGTCTAGCAGACACATTTCGTCGAAGGTAACATCGCTGCGGCCGGAGACTTGCCACATGCCGGTGATGCCCGGTTTGGCGTTGAGGCGGTTGTGCTGCCAAGGCTCGTATTCGGCGACTTCGCTGGGGAGTCCGGGGCGGGGTCCAACCAAGCTCATGTTGCCAATAAAGACGTTGATCAGTTGCGGCAGTTCGTCCAAGCTGGTACGGCGGAGCCATGAGCCAACCATGGTGATGCGCGGGTCGTCTTTCATTTTGAACAACGGTCCCGATGCTTCGTTCTGATCCATCAGATCCGCTTGCAAGGCTTCGGCGTTTGGCACCATGGTGCGGAATTTGTAGAGCGTGAATTCTTTGCCGCGTAGTCCAACGCGTGTTTGCTCAAACAACACTGGCCCTTTTGAGGTCAGTTTGATGGCGATTGCGATCAGTCCGCAGACGGCTAAGACAAACGGCGAGAAGATCGTGATCAGCGTCAGATCAATCACGCGTTTGATGATCAGATTGGTCTTGGTAAACGTGTCTGGGCGGGTGCTAATGAGCGGGACGCCACCCATTTGATCGACTTCGATTTGGCCAAAGTTGAACTGTAACAAGTCTGGCACGACGCGCGGGAACACGCCCCCCGCTTCTGCTAGTTCCACCACTTCAACAATTTTGGTGTGGGCCTGCCACGGCAAGGACACAATTACTTCATCAATCGCGCCGCTTTTGAGGAGGTCTGGCAGGCGACTGAGTGGCCCTAAGGCTTTGAAGCGTCCAACATCGGCTTCGCCAACGCTGGGATTGTCGTCTAGGAAGCCCACAATGTTGTAGCCCAAGTCGTGACGCGCGACCAAGGCGCGCATAATGGCGCGGCCTTTTTCGCCAGCGCCGACAATGAGGACATTCTTGAGGTTATAGCCTCTTCGTCGCAACTGATTGGCAAGGATGCGCCAAAAGATACGGACGAGACCGAGCAGTGCAATCGTAAACGTGGCGGCGTAGAGAAACAGCAGTCGTGAGAAGGAAAGCGGTTGCACCCCAAAGGTGATCACAATCGCAATCATCACGCTAAAGACCACGCCATTGCCAACCTTTAGCATTTCATCGGTCCAGGCAGTGCCGCGCCGGAATTTATAAATCCCATTGATCCAAAACGCGATCATGATCAGCACGGTAAAACCGATGGAAAATGGAATATAAGCGGTGAATTCGCTGTAGTTTTCGGGGTCAATGTCGCGGAACCATTGCAGTTCGTAACGCACATACCAAGACGCGGCCGCTGCGATGTTAATCAGCAAAATATCAACGACGACTTTGACCCAGCGCGAAGACAATATTTTGACAAAGCGAGGGGTCGTCGCGGATTGCGACTTTTTAGCGGCTGAGCTCAGCCACACAGTGGAGGCGTCAGACATCAAACTGATGTGGTAACCGGCAAGCCTAACGCCTTTGCATACGTTTGGGCGGTCAGTTCGCCAGCTGTTTTCCAGCTAAATGTATCGGCTTGACGGTAGCCTTTTTCGACCATGTCTTGCTGGACTCCCGGCTGTGAAAGCACGGTGTGCAAGGCGGCGGTGAGTGAGTCGGCGTCGTCTGGCGGGAACAGGATGGCGGCATCGCCAGCGGCTTCTGGCAAAGAAGACGCGTCCGTGGTGATGCACGGTACACCGCAGCACATGGCTTCTAGCACGGGCATGCCAAAGCCTTCGTAGATCGATGGATACACGAATAGCTCAGATGCGGCATACCAGAGCGGTAATTCGTCTGTTGGCACAAAGCCCGGGAACAGCACATCGCGCTGGAGGTGCATCTCTTCCACCGTTTGGAAAATATCCTCGTACATCCATCCTTTGCCGCCTGCACAGACCAGCTTGATGCCCTCTGGGCGCAGCTTGGCAAAGGCGTTGATGAGCAATGACAAGTTCTTTCTTGGTTCGATGGTGCCAAGATACAAAATATAACGTTCTGGCAGCCCCCGTTTGGCGCGGAACGCTTCAATCTCAGCATCGCTTGGGCGCGTGAGGGTTTCATCGCGTCCGGGATAGACGACATCGACTTTGTCTTCAGGGATGTTGAAAGCGTCAACAACGTCGCGCTTGGTGCTTTCAGAGATGGCAATCACGCGTTCTGCGTTGCGGCAGGAGCGGGCAGTCAAGGTTGAAAGATACAGCCGATTGGCCGCTTTGAAGCGCCCCGGCATTTTGAGGAATGACAGGTCATAGACCGTCACCACGCTTGGAACGGTGGAGACGACAGGCGAAACAAACGCCATACTATGTAGCAAGTCTAGCTTTTCAGAGCGGGCCACGAGCGGTTGTTGAAACTGCTCCCACATCACTCGATTCAGCGGGCGTGATTTTTCATCACCGGCGTAATACAGCTTCGTTTGACCGTTGAGATCGGGGCGACCTTCGCTAAGAAACACGGTGTGTCGGAAGCGATCATCGGCTGGGATGAGGTGCGGTAAGAGCCGACTGATGTAATTATGAATGCCTGCACTCCGGTAAGAGTCGCGGCCAGACATCAAGAGGGCGTTAATACCAATGTTATAAGAAGCTGCCATAGCGCCGCGCATTATACCTGCGAATCAATACATTCCAGGTAAATGTGGCATTCCGGATTGTGAAACGTATGAGGGGGAGATAGAGACAGAGTAACGCGCTACTTCGACAGGCTCAGCACAAGTTCGCACTAGAGACAGAGGTTAGCTATTTGTGCATCAAACTCTGTTGCTAGCAGATAAGTTTTTCTCTATCTCTTAGGCGCAGCGCGCCGTCTCTTACTCTCTACTTCTACCCACACTGTGGGAATAAGAAGCCGAGATTGTTGCAGTAGAATTCGCGCCCAAGTTGGGAGTCGATGTAGAACGTGACGCCAACGGCAATCGCGAAACACGCCACGGCGGTCAGACAACCACAGCCCACAATCCAGTTGCGGACGCGCGGTGAAATGCGCGTGGTGCTTTCAATTGGCGGTGGAGGTGGCAACGGCGAAACGTGTTCTTCTACCCCTTGGGTGAAAGACGGTTCTTCCAAATTCTGCGTAGTCTGTTGTGGATACGCAGGGGCTTGTGGCGCAGGTGTATAGGCCGGTTCTTCTGGAATGTAAGACGGCTGTTCAATTGGCGCTGGTGCCGGTGCAGGCATGACGCGACCGGGATCTGGCAATGGTGCTGACACTGGCGGCGGTTGAATCGGGTCTGGCGTGATGGCAGGCGCTGGTTCAATGATGGTTTGTGCTGGCGGCGGTGAGACGGGAGGCGCAACCGGCGGAGGTGCAGGCTCCCGTGCGGGCGCAACCGGTGGCGGCGCGACAGGCTGATCTACCCGAGACGGTGAGTAGTAAGGTTCTTCGCGCGTTTGGGCTTCAAAGCGCAGCGCAATCTTTTCACCAAGGTTGATCACTTCGCCGTTCATCAGTGGGCGTTGCCCCACTAAGCGCAAGCTGTTGACGAACGTTCCGTTGGTACTCCCAAGGTCTTCAATCGTATACCCCGTAATTTGGCCGTCGCTATTGCGGCGGCGCGTAATGCGGGAATGCTGACGTGAAATTTCGGCATCTGAAATGATGATCGCATTGTTCATTTCACGGCCAACGGTGACCATGTCTTGCGAGACTTCAAATACCTTGCCCGGTGTTGGGCC
>JAHDIM010000306.1 GCA_020630805.1 Anaerolineales bacterium | reverse complement strand
CTAATTCTGGTAGCGAGATGGCTTTGACGCCTTGCTCATAGCGCGCATATCCCGCGCTTGAGATTCCTAATAAGTCGCCACACTCCCGTAATGTGCGTCCGGTGGACTCACGGGCATCGCGTAATAAGAGGCCTAAAATTTTGTTTCGAACTGCTAGCTCGGGTTTTGTAGACATACCTATTTTTCCGTTCTCAAATATAGTGGTAGTATAGCATTTCTGTTTATAAGCTCAAAAGCGCAACATATCCCTATGACAAATTCAAATTGGACTGGCAAGAAAGTTCTCATTACCGGCGTGTGCGGCACTGTAGGCCGTGAACTCCTCAAGCAAATTGAGGTCCAAAACCCATCAGAAATTTTGGGTATCGATAACAATGAAAGTGAACTCTTCTTTTCAGATGTTGAATATCGCTCTCAATCGCACATCAACTTTGCATTAGGTGACGTGCGAGACCGGGATCGGATGATCCAGCTAATGAATGGCATGGACATTGTTTTGCATTCTGCTGCGTACAAACATGTGTCACTGTGTGAAAAGTCTCCGCATGACGCTGTTCAAACCAACATCCATGGTACACAAAATATCATTGATGCCGCAATTGCAAATAATGTTGAGCGAGTCTTATTTACCTCTTCTGACAAAGCCGTGAACCCAACCAATGTGATGGGCACGTCTAAGTTGATGGGCGAACGCCTGATGACTGCTGCCAATATGCAAAAGCGCGGCGATGGCCCGATTTTTGCTTCAACGCGGTTTGGCAATGTGCTTGGGTCACGCGGGAGTGTTATTCCACTGTTTAAGAAACAGATTGCAAGTGGCGGGCCAGTTACGTTGACTGATGCCCGCATGTCACGCTTTATCATGACGCTGAGCGAAGCTGTAAAGCTGGTAATGGAATCAACATTCTTGGCAAGAGGTGGCGAAGTGTTTGTTACTAAAATGCCAGTGATGCGCATTGAGGATCTGGCAAATGCAATGGTGCAAGAGCTGGCTCCTGAGTCTGGCATGGACGTGACTGAAATTGGTAGCCAACCCGGTGAAAAGCTCTATGAAGAGCTAATGAACAACGAAGAAATGCGCCGAACGCTGGAATTAGACAACTACTTTGTGCTGATTCCGCCTTTCCCTGCGGCGCATACACGCATTGAGTACGATTACCCAAATAAAAAAGCTGATAGTGTGACCACCCCTTACAATTCAGATACTGAAGTTGCAATGACGCAAGCCGAATTACATACCTATCTAATTGAAAATCAATTGATTTAGTAATGCATTGTGCGTGCAGCCGAGATGAATGCGGCATTGTTTACTCTTAAGCTCACCCCTCAACAAAAACTAATACTTTTTTGCTTATTAGCCTATCTAAGCTTAGGGATTTTTCAGGTTTCTTTTGTTCCTATCGGGAACAGAGACGGTGCTTTCTCTGACGAATCGGTACACGTTGCTAGCATCCTCGACTATGCGACTGGTTTTGCCAATACGTTTCAAACCCAACCGCACACTATTGCCGAAAGCGAAATCTTAGCGTACCTCGGCAATCGCTCCCGGCTAGTTATTCCAACAGAAGAAAACTTTACAGTTTTTGATTTATTGTCAGGCTTTCTATGGCAGGTTACTTACCTTGTCCATGGGGCCTTTCAATTTCTGCTGCCAACTAAGCTCACTTTAGCCGCTCGTATTTACTTAGGGCGCTTATTTTCCTTAGTGCTGAGTGCTGGCTTACTTTTGGCTACCCTCTACTTGTCTAATACGCTTGTTAAGCGGATGGCATTTGAAAATTGGATTGGTGTGGCTACGGCTGCATTTTTTACACCATCCGTGTTGTTGATGCAATCGACAATTGCTACAGATAGCATGTCACTTACTGTTGGTGGTGTCATTGTTATTTTGACAATCGTCATCCTCCACAATGGATTAACTGTCACGCGCATGGGACTGCTAATTGGCCTGTCTGTCCTCGCGCTCTTTACGAAAGAAACAGTGTGGTTTGCGGTTGGCATTTCTTGGGTGGTGATTATTTGGCAATTACTTTCGCCACAATGGCGACGTTATGTGCTGCTCGCGACTGGTCTGTTAAGCGTGCTTCTTGTTGGCGTTGCGCTAAATTGGACGCCACCTGCCTTGTGGGGCATTGCGAGCTGGTATCGCCCAGTTGACCGCAACTTAGAGATTGCTACGCAACTGATTTACCCTACTGAAATTAGTGATGGCCCAGTTACTAGGGCAATTGTTGTGGGGCCAGAGGCTGTAGTACAAAAACGCTTCCCAGATGAAGATGTGTTTGTGCTTGCCGATAATTACCCGCTTCAATATCTGACTGCATTGCCAAAGACTGCAACGCAAGTGCAGGTTGGGAGCTGGATTTTGGCGCCTAAAGGGACAATAGTTTCCTTACCAACGCTTGTTTTTGATGATATGTATGTGCCCACTGCGCACGTTGCTTTTCAGGCAAGCGGGCAATGGGAATTAATTAGCAAGACAGTAGATGTGCCTGCGAATTGGAATTCGGTAAGGGTAGAACTACGTAGCGAACGGAATGCGAAATTGCCAGTGTCTTATGGCGATATTCATGTCTATGTGGTGCAGACGCCGGTGTTTATCCGCGATACAACCACAGTAAACTTGGCGGCCATGTTTGCCGACCAACCTAACTTAGTAAGAAATTCCGAATTTGAGACGCTATGGCCAGACTTGCTTGGGTCTTACCGGCGCTATGCGAATCGTATTCTGTATGGGGTGTTAGATATTGAGCATACGGGCAAAGGCTACTTAGACGGTATTCGGTCTATTCTCTCAACATTATGGGCTTCAATTGCGGCCGACAACCCCGGTTTACAGCGGCAGTGGGTGTTTGGGTATTTATTACTTTCGATTTTTGGCGTGGTTGGCTGGCTGGGTAACTTCTTGTTGCTTGGTGGTAAAAGACGCGGTGCGTTTGTTGCAATTGTCAGCTATGGGTATTTACTTGTTGCTGTGTACTTGCTGTTTGCAATTGTTACCATGACAATTTCTCCTCATTACGCAAACCCGTTGTTTTACGCTCCTTCGCGCCGGATTTATTTAATTGTGCCCGTATTGGTTGCGCTTTCTACTTTGGGAATAGGCAGTATTCTGCCTAAGATCGGGCGTAAGGCTTTGCTCGTTGGGTTTATTTTGACAGTCTTCGCGGCAAATATGACTCAGATTTTAGATCGAGAAACTACAATGTTTAATTGTGAGTTGCCTGTCATCACCTTATGCGTTGATAATTGGTAGCAGTTGGCCATTGGCGAACTGTTACGTATGGCTTGCTAAGCCCATAAATCTTTTTGAATTATCAGTCCCTCTCCATAAGACTTAAGTCTTTCCTTGCTGTAAATTTCCTCGCGATGTTGAGTGTGTTTACTGTTAACATGTTGCTGCTTTGGCAGAGCTATGTTGTTACACAGTCAGCATTCCAATTTAGCCTCATCACCATTATTCCGCTTATTCCAATCCCAGCTGCATTTATGGTGTCTGGCGTGTTGGCAGATAAGTATGACCGTAGATTAGTCCTGATTTGGGTCTACATTGGCTTAGCCTTGGCGACATTGGTGTTTCTAATTTTTGTGCAACAAGGAGCGTTGACGGTTTGGGGGCTAATGATCACAAGCTTATTAGTCAACTTCTTTTGGATTATGCAGAACCCGGTGGCGAGTGTGCATATTCAAGATATTGTGGCGCAAGATTCCATGGAAGAGGCGTTAAGCTTGAATTTTGCTGGGATTCAGTTGGGCCGGATGTTAGCCCCTGCATTTGCGGGGTTTGCGGTGAATCGGTTTAGCACGACGCTAGCAGTTGTGAGCTGTGTGCTGTTTTTCATTCCGATGTTCGTCAATTTGCTTATGTATAAAGATGAACCAACGCAACATGAAGCGCCAAAGCCCGTAAACACTGATAACTCCATGACGGCTAGCTTGATAGACGGTATCAAGTTTTTACTTACATCGCCAGCCTATTTGATTCTATTTGCATTAGTTGCCGTTCAGAGCCTTTTTGTTGCGCCGCTCAATTTTCAAACAACTGTTTTTGCCAGTATTTTATTTTCTGACGATATCATCTACACTAGTTGGCTAAGTGGGGCGTATGGTGCCGGTGGTTTTGTTGGCATTTTGTTGTTGCCACGGCTGCGTAATAAAAGTAATCTGAAAGCGCTGGTTTTCTGGGGCATTTTTTGTAGTGTGTTCCTTGCGACGCTGATGTTTGTCTCGTCACTATATGCAATTTCGGCACTGATATTTATCATTGCTGCGTTTGTCTTGATGCAGCGGGTAGGCGTGTCTGTCTACATCCAAAAAGATGTTAACCCGTTGTATACTGGCCGCTTATTATCTCTATATGGACTTTTTACGCTTGGGCTGCCCAGAATAGGGAACCTGATGTATGGCTATGTAATTGACCAATCCGACATTCAAACGGCGATTGCCCTATTCGCTGCCGCATCATTTGGCGGGTTACTGTTGTGTTATGGCATTTCTAAACTAAAATCTGTAAGTCTAAAAATATAAAAATGCGCACTATATTTTTGCGCCTTAAGAAATTGAGAGAAAAATGAAAATTATTATTGCTGGCGGCATGGGCTATATTGGCTCTGCAATTGCT
>JAHDIM010000305.1 GCA_020630805.1 Anaerolineales bacterium | reverse complement strand
CATTCATCCAAATCGATTAACACTTCGCATATTCAATTTCTATATAATGTTTATGTGACCGATGCATAATGTAGTAACTACGCTGCATCGTCAGCAAAACTTATAGGAAACAAAACACCCTTATGCGATTTGATAGATTTACAGAACGTGCGCAAGATGCTGCTCAGCGAGCTTACGAAATCCTGCAGCGCTACGGCCACAATCAAGTGGATACCGAACACATCTTGCTTGCGCTCTTGGAACAGCCAGATGGGCTCATTCCGCAAATCCTTGAAAAACTAAAAGTCGACACGCGTTTGCTGCAAAGCCGCTTAGACGACGTTCTCCGCGCCTCACCTAAAGCAACCATCTATGGTGGCGGTGGTGCTGGCCAAGTTTTCATCACGCCGCGCGTCAAGCGCATTATTGACCTCGCAAATGAAGAAGCCAATCGGTTGAAAGACGAATATATTTCAACGGAACATATCTTCCTCGCGATCTTGTCTGAAAAGAACACCAACGTCGCCCGTCTGATGCACGAAATGGGCATCAATCGTGAGCACATTTACGACACCATTCGTGATATTCGCGGCGGCAAGCGCGTTACCGATCAAAATGCGGAAACCAAATACCGCACGCTGGAAAAATACAGCCGCGACCTGACTGCTTTTGCCAAGAGCGGCAAGCTAGATCCAGTCATTGGCCGGGATCACGAAATTTTGCGTGTCATCCAAGTGCTGTCGCGTCGGACAAAGAACAACCCGGTGCTGATTGGTGAAGCCGGGGTCGGGAAGACGGCCATTGTGGAAGGCCTGGCCCAAAAGATTGCCGACAACGACGTCCCTGAACTGCTCATGGGCAAGAAAGTCATCTCGCTTGATCTGTCTGCGATGATCGCTGGCTCACGCTTCCGGGGTGAATTTGAAGAACGATTGAAAGCGTCTATTGAAGAAGTCCAACGCGCAGAAGGGCAGATCATCCTCTTTATTGATGAGCTCCACACTGTTGTTGGTGCGGGTGCCGCCCAAGGCGCACTGGATGCGAGTAACATGCTCAAGCCAGCCTTGGCCCGTGGCGAGCTGCAAACCGTTGGCGCCACCACGCTAGATGAATTCCGCAAGCACATTGAAAAAGATGCAGCTTTGGAACGTCGTTTTGCCCCTGTCTTTGTCGACGAACCAAGCATTGAAGACACCATTGAAATGATGAAAGGCTTGCGGGACCGCTATGAAGCGCATCACAAAGTCAAAATCACCGATGGCGCGCTTGAAGCTGCTGCCAAACTGTCTAGCCGTTACGTTACTGAACGTAAGTTGCCAGACAAGGCCATCGATCTCATGGATGAAGCTGCTGCTAAGTTGCGTGTAGCGTTGTTCTCACTGCCAACTGAACTGCGCGAAATGAAGCGCGAACTGGATCGGTTGACCGCTGAAGAAGCGGCCGCTAGCACGAACAGTGACTATGAAGCGGCCATGACTTACAAAGCAGAACGCTTGGCGATGGAAGGTGAATTCCAAGCCAAGCGCCAAAAGTGGGTCGATGAACATCAGCTTGATGAAGTGGTGGACGAATCTGATATTGCTGAAGTAATTTCAAACTGGACCGGTATTCCACTCAACCAGATGCTGGAAACCGAAGCCGAAAAGCTGCTCAACATGGAGCAACGCTTGCACGAACGCATTGTGGGGCAAGATGACGCCATTGCTGCGGTCTCTGACGCCATCCGCCGTGCTCGTGCCGGTCTGCGTGATCCAAAGCGCCCAATTGGCTCATTCATCTTCTTAGGCTCTTCTGGGGTCGGGAAAACCGAATTGGCTAAGGCTTTGGCAGAGTTCATGTTTGACGACGAAGACGCACTCGTCCGCGTCGATATGTCTGAATTCCGCGAACAACACAGCGTGTCACGCTTGTTTGGTGCCCCTCCGGGCTACGTGGGCTACGAAGAAGGTGGTCAGCTGACCGAAGCTGTGCGCCGCCGCCCATACCGCGTGGTCTTGTTCGATGAAATCGAAAAGGCGCACCCTGAAGTATGGAACACGTTGCTGCAAATTCTTGACGATGGTCGCATGACAGACGGTCAAGGGCGCGTGGTGGACTTCCGCAACACGGTGCTGATTATGACCAGTAACCTTGGTACGGAATTTGCCAGCAAGAGCGGGTCGCTGGGCTTCTTAGAAGCGGGTAGCGCCAAAGAAATTGTCAACAAAGACAAGATCGAAAAGTCGCTCAAGGCTGCGTTCCGCCCAGAATTCTTGAACCGCATCGATGACATCATCATCTTTGCGCCACTCTCAATTGACGACGTGAAGCACATTGTGGACATCCAACTCAAGGAAGTGCACAAGCGTTTGGAAGACTTCGGTATTCACATCGAACTGACCGAAGCCACGAAAGATTGGTTGGCCCAGAACGGCTATGACAAAGCCTTTGGGGCCCGTCCGCTGCGCCGTGCGATCCAACGACACATTGAATCGCCGTTGTCAGTGCAGTTGCTACGCGGTGACTTTGAAGGTGGCGACACCATCATCATCGACATTGATGACAACGACGGCATGATCTTCAAGAAAGCCGGGCCAATTGCCGTGGAGCTAGGTGAAGCAGGCGCCGAAGCTGAGGCGTAAGGGTGACAGTTGAGAGTTGAACTCGCAACGATCTGAATGGTAAATACGAAAGACGCTCTGAACAGGGCGTCTTTTTTGATTCACGTGATTGAGAAGACGCATTGACATAACAGCGCCCGAGTCGGCCCAACGGGCGCGCCTCTACGCTCTAGACCCAATGCGTTTGATATTTTAGGATTCTATTTACACCTTCGGCGTGTCATCATAAGCACGAACGAATTATGCAAAAGTTGTTAGGGCGCTGGCAGTGCGAGGGATCTCAGCGATGTAGATAAGCGGTTTATGGCCTCACAACACACCTCACCCTTCAAACGCTTCCAAATACACCAACGTCTCATCTGCATTGCACCAGCGGTCGTGTCTGCCCGACTGTGGATACAATCCCTTTACATTCGACAGTAAGGCTGTTGGCAAATGAAACAAATCCATCTTGCACAGGGTCTTGGCGATGGTTTCATCAACGGCAATGATCTTGTGGTCACCGTCTGCGCGGCGATACATGCCACACACTGACGCTTCAATACAATCGCCGGCGCCGAACTCTTCATCGGTCAGTACATAAATATCTGCATGCCGGTTTGGTGGCGCACCAAGCCCTGCAATCCAGCCGTAGATGCCTTTGAAATGACGGGCATAGGGCAGAGAAATCTGGCTGGTTTGCGTAAACAATTCCAGCGCGGGTTCGTACTTCAGCCGAAACTGTTCCTGCGCGGGCTGTTCCACAATGGCCCAGACGTGCTGCGGAAATAAGAGATGTTTTTGAATACCAATACTGTTCATCATTACGGTTCCAATGCATCACAGGCGGGACAACTGCCGTCCTGCCGGATGATGGCATAGCCTAGTTGAGGATCGTCATTGCCCCAGTAGGTAAAGTCGACATTCCAGACAATGATCAGACGCGTTTCTGCGTCTAGCCAGCCGATGTCGCGGACTTCTTTTTGATACAACGCCTGTTCGGCAACTGTCAGATTGATCCAGCCATAGCCGGGGACGTTGCGCCAGTAGAAACCTGGTGGCACAGACCCATAGCCTTCCGCGGATAAGAATCCGACTTCGGTAAAACACAGCGGTTTGCCGGGGAACACGCTGGCGTACGTGTCGCGCATGCCTCGGAAATAACGCGTGTAATGGTCGCCACGCGGGTCACCATATGTACGCCATGGCGAGATTACCCCTTCGTTGTAATGCACACCCACACAGTCCAAATAATTGGCCGCCCCCGCATTTTTCATGCGCTGGATGTAGGGCAAGTCATCGCAGCCATCTGCCGTACAGGCGCCCCCGAAAAAGCCAGTGGGTGCTGGAGCAGCTGAAATCACCATCGTGTCAGGATTGGCAGCTTTGATGGCGGTGTACGCCTGCTGCAACATGTTGGTATAGCTTTCTGGGCTGATGGGCTCTGTTGGCCATTCACGGCGCAAATTGGGCTCGTTATGCACTTCGATGGCATCCGCACCCAACGCGGCGAGGCCAGCGGCAAACTCAGCATATTCATCGAATAAATCGGCGCGGACGCTGCCATTGTTTGGCTCTGCGAGTAAACCAATGAGGACTTTGAAACCTTTGTTATGTGCGTTTTGGACAATCAGGCCGGTGTAATTGAGATCGCTGCCAGGGCTCCAGCGGACTTGGTGTTTGACCCACGTCATGCGGGATTGATTCATCGCATCGACGGCGTTTGGTCCAAAGGCGTGGACTTGGCCGCCGTGTTCAAAGTGTGGTGTTGGGGTTGGCGCAGGCGTTGGGGTCTGCGTTGGTGTTGAAACTGGAGTCGGTGTCGCTGGCGGCTGACGGTTGGCCGCGTAGACAATGGGAAGGTAGATTTCGACTGGTTGATTCGCGTGCGTCTGCGGCAAGCTGAGGAAGATGCCAGCTGCCAATACGATCAGACTGATAGAGAAACGCGTCAATTTCATACCGATAAACCGTATTCATTATGACGGAAAACGCGTCCTAAACCAACAGGACTATTGGGTATGATCAGCCATCAGCCATCAGCCATCAGCCATCAGCCATCAGCCATCAGCCATCAGC
>JAHDIM010000304.1 GCA_020630805.1 Anaerolineales bacterium | reverse complement strand
ACGTTGTGCTGTTATGTCCTAACCGAGTCGCCCCGTTGGGGACGCCTCTACGGGGTTGTCCGTTCTCCCGTCTGCACCCGCCACAACTTCGCATAAATCCCATCATTCCCCACTAATTCATCATGCGTGCCTTGTTCTGACACTTCACCCTGCGCCAACACATAAATTTGATGTGCATTACGCACGGTAGACAATCGATGCGCGATCACAATGGTCGTGCGACCAACGGCAATGCGCTCCATGGAGCGTTGAATGGCGGCTTCAGTTTCATTGTCCACGGATGACGTGGCTTCGTCCAAAATCAAAATCGGTGGGTCTTTGAGGACGGCGCGGGCGATGCTGATGCGCTGCCGTTGCCCACCAGACAGTTTCTGACCCCGTTCACCTACAATCGTGTCGTAGCCTTGGGGCAGTTCTTGAATAAAGTCATGCGCCTCGGCGGCTTTTGCTGCGGTAATGATGGCGTCATCGCTGGCGTCAAAGGTGCCGTAGGCGATGTTTTCACGCACGGTGCCGTGGAAGAGATACACGTCTTGGCTGACAAGACCAATCGAGCTGCGCAGGGCATTGAAGGTCAGGTCGCGAATATCGACGCCATCAAGGGCGATGCTGCCGTGTTCCAACGGATAAAAATGCAGCAATAGTTTGATGAGCGTGCTTTTACCGCTACCGGTTGCACCGACTAAGGCCACAGTATGTCCCGCTGGAATATCAATCGAGACGCCGCGTAAGACCGAGGCCCGTTCGTCGTAGTTGAAGGCGACGTTGTTGAAGTGGATCGCGCCTTTGACGTTGGTGAGCTCAGTGCTGCCATCCACAAAGCTTGGCTTGGTTTCGATCAAGTCAAACACGCGATTGGTGGAGGCCATTGCGCGTTGATACAAGTCGAGCGTGGTGCCGAGGCGAGTCAATGGCCACAAAATGCGCTGCGACATAAAGATCAGGATACTGTAAATGCCGACGCGTAGGCTGCCGTTGAGTACAGCAACCCCACCCGTGATCATGATGGTGATAAAGCCAGCCATGATGACCATGCGGATCAGTGGGATAAAGGCCGCACTAATCCGAATGGCATCTTCATTGCGGGTTTGGTAGCTGCGGCTGAAGTCTGCAATGCGTTTGGTTTCGTAATCTTCAGCGGTGTAGCTCTTGATCGTCGCAATGCCGCCCAAATTATTCGAAAGCTGATCGTTCAGCAGCCCGACGCTTTCACGCACCGTTTTGTAATACGGCTGGATTAGCTTCTGGTAATACAACGCACCCACAATCACCACGGGAATTGGCACAATGGCATACCAGGCCACCGATGGGGCCAGCACAAAGAACATCGCACTGATCGCGACCAGCGTGGTCAGCAGTTGCAAAATTTCATTGGCACCGACATCCAAAAAGCGCTCAAGCTGATTGATGTCATCATTCAAGATGGCCATTAGGCCGCCAGTGCTGCGATCTTCAAAATATGACTGATCTAAGTTTTGGACATGATCGTAAGCGTCAACGCGTAGCGTGTGTTGCACGTGCTGTGCGAGGTTGCGCCAGCGGACTTCGTATAAATATTGAAACAGCGATTCAAAGATATGCACCAGCGCGGTGATCCCAGCCAACCACAGTAGCTGGTTCATCACGCCGCTAATGCCGAGTTTTGCCATCAGCGCATTTTCTTGCTGCACAATTACATCGACTGCCAGCCCGACCATTGTTGTGGGTAGTAGATCAAAGAGCTTGTTAGTAATTGAAAACAGCGTGGCAAGCGTGACGAGTTGACGTTTGTCAGCAGTGTAGTTGAATAAGCGGCGCAGGGGAGATGTAGTTTCTGGTTGGGACATAATTGCGGGTTAAAATGATAGTTGATACTTTGACGTTGCTCAGCATAAGTATTTACAAGTTGCCTTTGAATTGAACTCAACTGTCAACTCTCAACTGTCACGCCCTAAATTCTACTGCCCTTATGTCATTCACTACCACCGCCAAAATCCGCCACATCTTTGTCTCTCCCGGTCATAACTACTGGGGCAAGCGTTACGGCAAACCTGGGCCAAATCCAACCCATGATTTAGCTGAGGTTGACCTGCATGCCAATATGGGCATTGTGGGGGATCGGTTTTACAACCGTAAGCCGGACTATAACGGGCAAATTACGTTCTTTGCGGCGGAAGTGTTGGATTATGTCCAAGACGCGATGGAACTTGATGCGCTCGATCCGATGGGCGTTCGGCGGAATGTGATTACGGAAGGTCTTAACCTCAACCAATTGATGCATACGCGCTTTACGCTGCAAGGCATTGAATTTGAAGGCACTGGGCACTGTACCCCGTGCAAGTGGATGAATGTAGGCGTGGCCGAAGGTGGGCACAAAGCGCTGAAAGGCCGCGGCGGCATTCGGGCGCGTATTTTGACAAATGGTGTTTTACGCGTTGGCGACGCTGTGTTGGAAACGGATGTTGAACAAGATCCGACGGGTATTACAGATATTCGTCCGATTCGGCGGTTGCCAAAGTAGCGCCATGCATTTATTAGCCGCGGACGAGCGCGGATGAACGCGGATTTTTCTCAATCTGTAGCTTTCTCTGGCAAGTCTTTTATAAAGGTATTGTTAGCGGTTGTTTTTGTGGCGTTGACATTGGGAATTGCGTGCTGGGCTATTGAGCAAACACACGCTACAGAACATTTCTTCTTTGAAACCGCAGACGGTCTCTACCTTTCTGGTAAAACCTACGGGCACTCTGAAACCATTGAAATAATCCTGTTGCATTCCGCGTTTGGAGAGTCGGAAGAATGGCTACCGCTGGTCGATGCTTGGCAGTCCCCAGACTGGCAACTGACTACGCTGGATTTTCGTGGACATGGACAGTCTTTGGGTCAGCGTGACTGGTCGCAAATTCCCCAAGACGTGGCTGCATGGCTTTCTATGCGCGATGTAAAAGACTGCACCGTGCTCATCGGTGCAAGCTTCGGTGGCAACGTTGCCAGCCAAGTTAGTCATTCAATTGATGTTGATGGGGTAGTGTTACTCTCGCCGGGCCTAGAGTATTTTGAGATTGCTTTGGAAGAGATGCCTGCTAACGTCCCTGTCCTAGAGTTATATGACGTAGCAGATGAGTATGCTGTTTTCACAGCTAATGCGCGTGAACAGCATCCAAACGTAATTCGTATCTCAAATAATGTTTTGGGGCACGGTGTGAAAATGTTAGAAGTGCCAGCAACAATGGACTTGTTGTCAGAACTATTAGAAGCCAATGTCCCTTGCCTCAATCAGTAACTTTCCCAAACACAAATCCGCGTTCATACTTCGGCAGGCTCAGCAGGACTCCGCGCTTGTACTTCGACGTTGCTCAGCAGAACTCCGCGGCTAATTCACTTCTCCATCACCACCAACAAATGCACGCCCCAACTTCGTGGCAGCAACTTCTCCATTCCCACCGAAAGCTGATACATCACATCATTGAATGCCAAATAAGACGGATCAGGAATAATTTGCAATTCTTTGACTTGTAAATTGGCTTTGAATGCTAAATTGCGCAGCGCGGCTGGCGTGTTGGCTTTGTATGTGACTGGAAATGTATCCGCTTCGGCACGGTCATATAGTCGCTCAACCAGCTTGCCTTGGATGGCAGGTAACAATTGGCTAATCCGATTGGCCCACAGTAGGGGGTGCTTAACATTCGGCGTTAGCAAAATCAGCTTGCCGCTTGGACACAACACGCGATGCAACTCTGTCAATGTCTGCTCTGGCGTAGGGAGATGTTCAAACAACCAAGTTGCAATCACAACATCAAAGCTATTGCCTTTGTAAGGCAGATCGTCTGCCAGCCCATTTGCAAGCCGCACATCCGGTGCCCGATATTCGGTCAAAGACGCAATGTCTGGATCAAGCCCGTACAGGGCACTGAACTGCTCTTGCGATAGCTTTTCAGGCAACCCTCCACGTCCACAGCCTAAATCTAAAAAGACGCTATCTTTAGAAAGATAACGTCTAATCGTTGCTTCATATGCATCGCCGCTGGGCTGCCAGTCCTTTGTCTCAGACTGGTATCGGGCGCGATATTGATTTTGGCGATCTAGATTCAGCAAACAGAATCTCCCACGAAGGGCACGAAGTTGCACGAAGAATTTTCTTAGCGACCCTTCGTGATTCTTCGTGGGCAGTCAAAATTTAGCGATTGAGAATAAGGTCTACCCAGCTTTCATAGTTCGGCGCTGGTGCTTCCACAATTGGCTCGGCTTCTGGCGCGATGATCACCGGCTCGCCTTGTTCGATGGGAATAATCAGTTTTTCGCCGGGTTTTGCCATGCGGGCAGTTCCGCCAGCCCACGCTTCAACGGCTGCATCGCTGCGGGCGTATTCAAGCTCAGACTCTAGGTGCGCTTTTTGCGCTTCCAAGTCGTTGATTTCGCCTTGCAGGATGGAAATATTGTCGAGGTACGTGTCACGCGTATTCAGGCGTTGGCTGTAATTGAAAATGAACATCAGCAGCCCGAGCAAGAGAAATCCAATAATAATGATTGGAAAAAAACGCTCGATGCGGCGATACAACGCGTGATAATCAAAATTAGATAACGTGTTCATTTCTGCTCCAAATAACGGTACTGCACCTACTCAAATCAATAATAGGAGAGTTGCAAGATTGGTGCAAGGGGAT
>JAHDIM010000303.1 GCA_020630805.1 Anaerolineales bacterium | reverse complement strand
CGCCAGAGCTAACCGATGAACTTGCCAACAAAGTGATTGATGGCTGTGACCGTCTGACTGATGGCGCGCCGATCAACAAGCTCGAAGCCGAACGTGATGACCTGCTCATCCGTCTGATTGACATGCTGGATGCGAGTGACCTTTGGCACGTTGGAAATCCAGCGGCGAAGCAATAGTGTTTCTATCATGAGGCGGGTTGCGTTTTAGTAGTCTTAGTATTTACAGTATCTCAAACGCAACCCGCCTCGCATTCTAAAGATGAACCTACACAAACTCTTCGACGCTCAATCCATTGCCGTTGTTGGCGCGAGTCCAAAGCCGTCTAGCTTTGGTGGGGTGGTGCTCAAAAATTTGGTTGACATGGGCTATCCCGGTCAACTGTGCGCGATCCACCCTAAGGCGACTGAGGTGCATGGGCAGCCGGTGTTTACGAGCTTGACGGATATGCCCTATGTGCCAGATTGCATTGCGTTGGCTGTGGCAAATCATCACTTGTTACGTATGTTGACTGAGGCTGGCGAGCTTGGCATTCCAAGTGCGGTAGTTTTTGGCGATCCGACTGTGGGTGCTGGCCGTGCGCCAGAGCTTGAGGGGCAAATTGCTGACTTAGCTGCGCAATTTGACATGGCGATTATCGGTGCGAACGCGATGGGCTATTACGCTCTGCATCGCAAGTTGGTGGTTTCAGGTTATCCAGTGGATCCTGAAAAGCCTGCTGGCAACGTTGCATTGATCACGCACAGCGGCACAGTCTTTGATTCGTTTTCGCAGAACAATCGCGCGGTCAATTTCAATTACGTCATCAGTGCTGGCAATGAAACGGTGCTAAATGCATCGGATTATTTACGCCATGTTTTAGATGATCCGGCAACAAAAGTTGTGGCAATGTATTTGGAAACCGTGCGTGATCCACAAGGTTTTTTGATGGCTCTCCAAGTCGCCGCAGAACGCCGTATTCCAATTGTGGCACTCAAAACAGGGCTAAGCGAACGCGGTCAAGCGATGGCGCAAGCCCACACTGGCGCACTCGCCGGCGGGGCAGAAGCCTATGCTGCCATCTTCAAACACTACGGTGTGCATCAGGTCTTCACCTTGGATGAAATGATGGACACGGTTGAGCTGTTTAGCAACATCCAGTATGTGGATGTGGACGGTGTCTCGGCATTAATGGAGTCCGGTGGTGAACGCAGCATGTTTGTGGACCACGCGACAAACATTGGTGTAACGCTGGCAACACTTTCAGATGATACGAATGCGCGGTTGGCTGAAGTACTTGAAGAAGGTGTGGCGCCAGACAATCCGCTTGATGCGTTTGGTTCTGGGCACGATGTCGTTGCGACATATCGGGACTGTATGCTCGCGATGGCGGCGGATGATGCTACGGGGCTAATGCTGCTGGCCGTTGACTTGGCGCGCGACTCTTATCTCTCGCATGACTACGTTGAAGCAACCTTAGCTGCGCAACCTGACATCAAAAAACCATTGGCGGCGCTGGTCAATCTGACCGCTGGTGCTAATGACGAATTGATGGCAACGTTGCGTGCGAATGGTGTGCCAGTCCTTATGGGCACTGACACTGGTCTGAAGGCGATCCGGCATTTGGTCCATCACAGCCAGTACCAACAGCCTGCTGCATTTGCACCAATTGGACAGCCTAGTGCTGATGTTGTGTCAAATATTCGTCAGCAACTTGCCGATGCGAATTCAGCATTAGATGAGGCCGCAAGTAAAGCCATTTTGGCGCATTGGGGTTTGCCGGTGGTATCAGAGCAAGTCGTTGATACGGCTGATGATGCTTTGGCAACGGCGCAATCTATGGGGTATCCAGTGGTACTCAAGACCGCAGCCGAAAACGTGCTGCATAAGTCGGACGCTGGTGGCATTGTCTTGAACATTCAAAATGATGCTCAACTGCAAGCGGCTTACGCTGAATTGGCTGCGAGACTCGGGCAGCGGGCTTTGGTTCAGCCAATGGCACCAAAAGGGCAAGAACTGCTGTTAGGGATGAAAAACGACCCGCAGTTTGGGCCATTGCTAGTTGTTGGCTTAGGCGGGATTTTTGTTGAAATTTACAAAGATGTCGTTACGAGTGTGCCGCAGCTTGAGGCTGCCCAAGTGCAATCATTATTGGAATCGTTGCAAGGCTATCCGTTGCTAGCAGGTGCACGCGGTCAGAGTGGTGTGGCGATGGACGTCTTGATTGATACTGTCATGCGTTTTGCAACCTTCATCCAAGATATTGGTGATGTGCTCAGTGAAGTTGACATCAATCCACTAATTATGACTTCAGAACAAGGCTACATCGTTGATGCCTTGCTAATTCCGAAATAACTTCCCACGAAGGACACGAAGTTCACGAAGAAAAAACTTAGTGCCCCTTCGTGAACCTTGGTGGGCAGTAAAGAAAAAGGAGAAACTACATGAGGACTTCTATTCCTACTCCAGATTTTGAAACGTATAGTATGGAGCTGTTGCTCACGTCAGCGACAGTCAATAACGGCACGGTTGATGTGTCTTGGACTGATGGCCGCAAGAGTCGCTATCACCATTTGTGGTTGCGTGACAATTGCGCGTGCTCAGGGTGTATCGATCCGAACTCACATGAACGCGTTGACTCGATTGGCATCATTCCGGACGAAATTCGACCAACTGCTGTGAAAGTTGGTTTGAATGGCGGTCTGGTTGTCGAATGGGATCAGAAAGTTGGTGAATGCAATGGCGTGAGTGAATTTCACCCCGGTTGGCTGCGTGAATTTGATTACTCAAATGGAGCAGCACCGGTTGAAGAATGGCCAATCAAGACCTGGGGCCAAGATCTAGAAGATGATTTACCAATCTTCTCTGCCGATGCGGTTTTCAACGACGAGGACACGAAGTATGACTTCTTAGTTGCTATCCGCACCTTGGGTCTTGCCATCGTAACCGATATGCCAAAGGACTATGAGGCCTTTGAACGCATTTCATCGCAAATTGGCTTATTGCGTGACATGAACTGGGGCAAGATTTTTGAAATCATTCCAAAGCCAGACGGCGAATACATCGCTAACCGGGGCTTTGCATTGGATGCCCACTCAGATGCATCAACGCGCGAATATCAGCCCGGGTTCCAAATTTTCCAATGTGTGGAAAATACAGCTACTGGCGGTGAAAGCTTCTGGGTCGATGGCTTCCATATTGCCAACATCATGAAAGCGCAATATCCAGAGCAGTATGAATTGTTGACTTCCGTGCCGTGGGAATTTGCCAACCGCGCCAAAGGAACGCACTACCGCTGGTCAGCGCCAATTTTAGAATTGGACACGAAAGGTGAAATTACGGCTGTTCGCGACACCACTTGGTTACGTGAGCCTCTGCGCCAAGACTTTGACACGGTGCCAAAGCTAATGAATGCGTACCGCACCTACGTGCGTTTGAAAGATCAACGTGAAAACCAAGTTGAACGCAAGTTGGTTGAAGGCGATGTTGCGTTCGTAGACAATCGACGTTGTTTGCATGGTCGTCGTGCCTTTGTGCCGGGCTCTGGCATGCGTCATATTCGCACTTGCTATGGTGAACGTGAAGAGTTGCAATCTTCCATTCGCATGATTGAACGCGCGCGTGATGCGCGGAAGTTTGCGTAGGTAAATAAATACAATACAAGTGCATGGCACCTGTATCAATTCCGCGAGTTGCTCAATTTCAATCGTGACGTAGAGCAACGCTTTGATAATAAGACAAGGTGCCATGCACTTGGGGTGAAATTTAACAGGCTCCGCGTTGGAGCCTGTTTTGCGTTAAAATCCCTCTCTATGTCTGAACTCCGACTTATTGCCACCACTCAATTTGGTTTAGAAGCCATCGTTAAACGCGAGTTGATTGCGTTAGGCTACGACAACATCAGCACGACGCCTGGTCGAATTGAGTTTGATGCGACTGCGGCAGATATTCCGCGCGTCAATATGTGGCTGCGCACTGCCGACCGCATCCGATTAAAAGTAGGGGCGTTTGAAGCGCTCACCTTTGATGACCTGTTCGAACAAACCAAAGCACTGCCTTGGGAAGACTGGATTACCAAAGACGGTGAATTTACAGTTACTGGGAAAAGCGTCAAGTCAGACCTAATGAGTGTGCGGAGTAGCCAGTCGATTGTAAAGAAGGCCGTTGTGGAGCGACTCAAATCTGCCTACAACGTCGATTGGCTTAATGAAACCGCAGAGCAATACACAATTGAGGTTGCTTTGCTCAACAACATTGCCACCTTGACCATTGATACATCCGGCTCTGGCTTACATAAGCGGGGCTATCGGGCGGCATCGGGTGGGGCACCGTTGCGCGAAACGTTGGCATCGGCTTTAGTGCAACTTAGCTATTGGTTTCCAGATCGCTATCTGTTGGATCCGATGTGTGGCTCGGGGACTATCCTAATTGAAGCGGCGATGATTGCGAAGAATATCGCGCCGGGGTTGAAACGCCGCTTTGCGTCAGAGAATTGGCCCACAATTGGAGGGGATGCGTGGCGCGTCGTGCGTGAAGAAGCGCGCGCAGCACAGAAGCCATTCCCTGAGCCGATGATTTTCGGTACGGACAACGACGAAAGCGTGATCAATATTGCGAAGGAAAATGCACGACTTGCTGGCGTTGAAGACAGTGTACAGTTTGAGACAAAGCCGCT
>JAHDIM010000302.1:1197-4681 GCA_020630805.1 Anaerolineales bacterium | reverse complement strand
GCGATTTGTAGCAGTAGCGCCGAGCGTGCTGCTGGCGTGGTGCGTGACCACGTTTCAAACGCCGCCGCATTCGAGGCCGCTGCCGCAGCGACTTGCTCAGCAGAGGCTTCGGCAATGCTGGTGACAACTTCGCCCGTTGCCGGATCCAGAATATCGATTGCATCGCCAGCCCCAGCGACGAGTTCTCCGTTGATCAGTTGTTTCGTTTGCATGTTGTCCTCCAATGCAACGTTTTATGACGACTTAGACGTTGTCTTGATTCTTAACACGAATACGGAGGAACACAGATGATTTGTTTTTTGTACACGGATAGGAAGAGAACACGGATATTTTTGGTAGTTATCTGTGTCATCTTCCGTATCCGTGTACATTTTTTCTTACTGAAAACAGTTTGTTCTCATCCGTGTTTCCCCACTCATTCTTAAAAAATTCGCGTCAATGCTTTTAGAAATTCACGTGTTCAGCGCCTTTCAACGCCAAACGTTCTCTTGCTTCTTCAGGGGTCGCAACTGTCAATCCCAAGCCTTCAATAATGTTGCGGATTTGGGTGACCTGCTGCGCATTCGACGTTGCTAATTCACCGCGACGGATATAGAGGCTGTCTTCCAGACCAACCCGCAAGTTACCACCGAGCATCGCGGCCTGCGTGCCGAACGGCATCTGATGGCGGCCAGCAGCTAAGACTGACCACTCATATTCATCGCCAAACAGCTTGTTAGCAATGGTGTGCATGTGCATCAGATTATCAAGATCAGCACCGACCCCACCGAGCACGCCGAACACCATCTGAATAAAGAACGGCGGCTTGATCATGCCTTTGTTGACAAAGTACGCAAGGTTATACAAGTGTCCAAGGTCATAACATTCAAATTCAAAGCGCGTGCCGTGCGTTTCGCCCAGTTCTTTGAGAATGTATTCAATGTCAGTGAAGGTGTTCGGGAAGATAAAATCCCGCGTCATGTTGAGGAAATCTGGCTCCCACTGATGCTGCCAGTTGTCGTATTTTTCGGCCATCGGGAAGATGCCAAAATTCATCGAGCCAACGTTGAGCGAGGCCATTTCAGGGCTAAAGGTGTTCGCTGCCAGAATGCGCTGATCACGGCTCATCCCCAGCCCACCGCCGGTAGAGATATTCAGAATTGAATCGCAGCCGTCTTTGATCTTGGGCAAGAATTGTTGGAACGTCTCAACCCGCGAGTCGGGGCGTCCCGTCTCAGGATTACGAGCATGCAGGTGAATAATGGTTGCGCCTGCTTCGGACGCACCAATCGCAGCATCTGCAATTTGGTCCGGCGTAACAGGCAAGTAGGGTGACATCGTGGGGGTGTGAATTCCCCCGGTCACGGCACAGGTGATGATTACTGATTTTGGCATAGTAAGGTCAGCGGCTTATGCACCGCGAATTTGTTTGGATTATTGTTACGGTGTTACGAGGTTGCGAAGTTATGCGCCATATCGCTCTCAGCGAGCCTTGTTGCATGTAACTCCGTTACCCCGTAACCTCGCAACCCGTTTAAAGTCTCATTTGCTGAACTTGCGCGGATAGCCCGCCGTCTAGCACCCAGAGTTGTCCCGAGGCGTAGCGTGCTTCTGAGCCAGCGAGCCAATTGACGAGGTTCGCCACGTCTTCTGGCTGACCGTAAGTGCGGGTTGGATGCACGTCACGCACGGCTTTTTGCAGCGTTTCGATGTTGCCAGCACTGCCAAAGAAGCTTTGCAGCATTGGCGTATCGACATAGCCCGGACAGACGGCATTGACGCGAATGTTTTCGGGGCCGTGGTCACAGGCCATCGCTTTGGTCAGGGCGTGCACCGCACCTTTGCTGGCACAGTATGCCGCGAGTTCTGGGTCGGCAATAAAGCCGTCATACGACCCAAAATTGATGATCGAACCACCGCCGGCGTTGCGCATGAGTGGTAGGGAATATTTCGATGTTAGAAACGTTCCAGTGACGTTGATCGCAAACATGCGGTTCCACTCGTCTAGGCTGGTGTGTTCAATCGTTTTCTCGAATTCAATCCCAGCGGCGTTGACCAGAATGTCTAGCTTGCCGTGGTCTTGCTCGACTTGTTGAAGTAACGCCTTGGTGCTGTCTTCCGAAGTGACATCATGATGCACATAGGTTGCAATTTCTACTGCGTCGCCGGTGCCGGTGTGAATGTCTGCGACGTAGACAATTGCGCCTTCTTTGACAAAGCGCTGGCAAATGGCGGTGCCAATCCCACCGCAGCCGCCGGTGACAATGGCGATCTTGCCCGCTAAATATTGATTTTCAACTGCACTAGGCATCGGTTACTGCTCCAATTGATTTGAGATGCGTATCAATCGCGTCCAGATAAAGGCCGTGGAAATGATGCACCGCGTGCTCACTTTCGCCAAAGCCGTTCAAGTTACATACAAAGCGTCCGCGGTCATACGCGGGCGTTTTCATGCCGCGCTGCACGCTTTCGACGATGTCAATATCTTCTTTTTGCAGCACCGTATCGATGTATTCAATCGCTTCCATTTGCTGCTCGGTTGGGGTGTCGTCTTCGTAAAAGAAGTCAAAAATTTCGTAAGTGGTTTCGGCGTCAATTGGGATAAAGCGCCAGACCATCCAGTTTGGCGAACCGGGGTAACGCAGCAACGCCGTATTCGGCCATAACCACCAGACTGCGTGATCTTGCACGGAGGCTTCGCTCACGTCATACGCAGAGTTGTCGGTTTTACCAGCCGGGGCAATGTGGCTAGAGTAGATGCCATGCGTGGTCACGCGATAGTTATCAATATCGACCAGCGTCACGAAGTCACGATGTGCGACGGCGCAGTGGTAGCACTCGAGGAAGTTATCCACCACGCTTTTCCAATTGGCCTTCAACGTATAGGTCTTGCGATGCGCTAATTTCAGGCCAGCTAAGTCTGGCGCATAGGACAGGATCTCATTTCCAAGCTCGCCAGACTGTTCGGCCAAACTCGGCGCGTCTTTGTCGAGATTGATCCAGACCATGCTGCAAAACTCTTCAATTTGCACCGGCATGAGTTTGAAGTCGGCAAAGTCAAAGTCTTCCATCCAGTCTGAATAACGCGCAGACATTAGGTCGCCATCTAGCTTGTAACACCACGCGTGGTAGGGGCAGACAATCGTTTTGGTATTGCCAGAACCTTCTAGCAGTTCATGGCCGCGGTGCAAGCAGACGTTGTAGAACGCGCGTAGTTGGCCCTGACGGTCACGCAGAACAACCAATGGATGCCCTTGAATGTTGACCGTTTGGTAGTCGCCGGGGTTGGCAATTTCTCCAACGTGACACACGTATTGCCAGGTTTTGCCAAAGACAATATCGCGTTCAAGGTCAAGATAATGCTGTTGAACATACGCGCGGGATGGCAGTGAATAGGAACGGCGCGGATTGTCATCAAAGGACTCGCGCAAGGCGTGAAGATCTTGTACTGGAATTGTCATCTCGATACCTACTAAAACTACTTTGCTTGTTGTGGATAGCGACA
>JAHDIM010000302.1:0-1097 GCA_020630805.1 Anaerolineales bacterium | reverse complement strand
CGCTGTACATCTAATGTATCGATTTCGCGGGTTAGTCGCTTGATTTTTTTAGCCAAATCACTGACGATTATCGCCATATGCAATCTCCTGCTATTCCTCAGCCCCCCTTGCGGATTGGGTTACTGTTACTCCCAGCGTTCAACAGCTTTGCGCTCAACGCATTTATTGATCCGTTGCGGGCGGCAAACTACCTAAACGGTCAACCGCTCTATAACTGGCAACTCCTCTCACTAGACGGCCCTACCGTCATTGCGAGCAATGGCTTTAGCATTGGGCCCACCATGCCATTTGATAGCGTGAAAGATGCGTTTGATTTTGTTGTGATCAATGCCAGTTGGACGCCAGAGCGCTTTCAGCATCGGAAATTACAAATTTGGCTGCGCGATCATGCCAGCCAAGGGGCAACGCTCGTGGGCATTGATACGGGCGCTTTTGTGCTGGCCTTTGCAGGTCTGCTCAACGGCTATCGAACTGCGGTGCACTATGACCACATGGATTCATTCTGGGAATTGTTTCCAGACATCGAGCTTGATGAACGTTTATACGTCTTTGATAACGGCCGGATTTCATGCTGCGGTGGGGCTGCCGCGCTGGATGTCGCGTTAGAAATTATCCGGCTGCAACATGGTATGAAAATGGCTAACCGCGCGGCGCGCTATATTTTTCATGAACGCCTTCGCGCTGGGGATGAACAGCAGCTCTCTACCAACCACGAGCCAATTGGCTATGCGATTCCGGAATTACTGCGCGAGGCGATTTTGCTAATGGAACAACACTTAGTGCGGCCAACGCCTTTGCCAGAACTCGCGCGGCAGGTTGGCATTTCACAGCGCCAGTTGACACGCTTATTTCGCGAACATACGGGACTGACGCCCAAACGTTATTACCTGAACACACGCTTGAATCGGGCAAGGTCACTGTTGACGCAGACCGAGCTCTCCATTGCAGAAGTAGCAGACGCCTGCGGATTCAAAAGTGCCGAGCATTTCACACGCATGTATTCAGCCCGGTTCAACATTCGCCCGAGTCAAGATCGGAAAGAAGGACGGATTCCGTTTCAGTTTCGGTCGTATCCGAGTTTTACTGGGTTGTAGGAA
>JAHDIM010000301.1 GCA_020630805.1 Anaerolineales bacterium | reverse complement strand
GCTGGGAAGTCTTTGATGGCAACCCAATTCTCATCGAACCACCGGGCAATATTGGCGTAGGTCATGCTGACTTGGTGGTCTTCAATGATATTACCTACATGTATACGAGTTTGGATGGGGTGAAGCGGAGTCGGCTACGGTTGGTTTGGAATAATCAATGATCAACAGTCAATTTTCAATGGCCAATTTGGCGCTATGTCATTGCATTGGCCATTGAAAATTGACAAATGACTATTGATTATTTGATCATTCTTGCCCCCAAACCTTAATATTGTCATCACTCGGTTCAGGAAGCCGATGGCCAATAAAGCCTTGCCAGAGAATATAGAGGATAACCGCACAGACTAGCGCGGCGACCATTTCAACCCACGCCCAGCGCCAAAAGGCGAAGGCCCCAACTGAGCCGCAGGTCGGCAGTACAAAGAAGATTGCTGTCATTGCGCGGCGGCTTTTGACAGTCCGATTCCAAAACACAATTACCAAGAAACAGGCAATCGTCATAAACAAAACGTGGATCCAATTCATCGCGGTAATTTTATCAAGTTGGGCGTATTAGTGCAGGGGTGAATTAGCCGCTGACAAGCGCGGATGAACACGGATTAGATTGTCGTTACCTACTAAAGCTTAGGCCAGCACGATAAGAAAGCACTGACACGCCTCCCGCTGAGCGAAGTCGAACGTGCAACTGTCATTTAGGGTTAGTAGATCAGCTACGGGTATTAGCTTACTTCCCCCTCGTCCGCGGCTAATCTATCTCCCTCTGCCTCACTCTGAATCCAATCTCTAAACGCAGCCAGCGCAGTGTGCGTCAGCGCATTCGGCGCGTACGACAAAAAATATCCATAATTTTTTAACGCAATTGGCGAAATTTGAAATAGCCGCCCCGCATCGATTTCGTCTTGGATAAGCCAGTCGTTCAAGGCAATGCCTTGTCCATTGATAACCGCTTGCACACGCACGTTGGGGTCTGGAATCACCAATGCATCTTGCTTTGGCCGATAGGGTAACCCTGCTGCGGTATACCAATCTTGCCAAGCTGGACTGCCTTCACGGTCATGCAGCAAGGTGAGGTCTGGCAAAACATTTACAAGCCCTTCTTGCTCCACACGCGCTGCAATTGATGCCCCTGCTGTCACAATGGCTGGACAGCGAAAAAGACGTTCAGTGGGTAAATCATTCCAATCGCCAGTACCCCAGCGAATCATCAAATCTAACTGATCGCGGCGTAAATTGCCGAGGCCAATTACAGGTTGCAAGCGCATCCGAACATGCGGCGCTTGGGTGATGAAGGTCATCAGCCGGGGGGAAAGCCAGCGCGAGGCAAAGTAGGTGGAAGCCCCAATCGTGATGGAATCCACATCGACACTGCGCAAGTTTTGGATCTCTTGCTCAACCTCGGCAAACATCACCTGTACCACGTGCCAGAGCAGACTACCTTTCTCTGTCAGCACAATCCCATTGTGAATGCGCTCAAACACAGCAAAGCCCAACTCTTTTTCGAGCTGTCGAATCTGGTAACTTACCGCGCCTTTGGTGAGGTTGAGTTCCTTCCCAGCGGCCGTAAAACTTAGATGTTGCGCGACCACAGCAAAGAGCCGCAATGCATCATAAGAGCGGAAATGCATAGGGTGCAAAAAACTTGAACGCTGCGTGCAAAACTGCTGACTTGCAGCCCAGATATGTGTGCAGGATTATTGTTCGCAGTTCAATTGCCTTGAACGCCAACACTATCTATCTTACTTGGATTGATGCCGATACACCGCTTTGAAAGGTACACGAATTCTACGAAAGATGTGCATCAATTCTCAATCTGCAAAAGAGGTCTCACATGTCTGACTCACCCCGAACATCTGCATTGGCAGCACGCCACCGCGCCTTAGGTTCTGATCTGGAAGATTGGAATGGAATGGGCACTGCTTGGAGCTACAGCACAGATCCAAATGATGAACATGATGCCGTCCGCGACGCTGCTGGCATGTTCGATATGTCACCGTTGAAGAAGGTCTATTTGCGTGGCCCCGACGCAGCTAAAGTCGCTGATCACGTGATCTCGCGTGATATGCAGCGCGTTGGGGCAGGTCAGTCAGCCTATGGCGCTGTACTCACCGAACAAGGCACTGTCTGTGACGATGCGATCTTGGCAAACAACGGTAATGATGAATATCTGCTGTGTCATGGCTCCGGTGAAAGCATGGAACGCTTGCAAGAATCGGCAGCCGGTCTGAACTGTGATTTAGAGTTTGATGACGATCTGCACAACATCGCCGTACAGGGGCCAAAGTCGCTCGAAATTTTGGCTGCGAACACGCCGTTGGCGCTAGCTGAACTTGGATACTTCAATCACGCTGCCACAGAGCTGTTCGGTCACAACTGCCGCATTTCGCGTACCGGGTATTCCGGCGAACGCGGCTATGAAATTTTGGTCAGTAGCGATGCCGTCGTCGATATTTGGGACAACCTCGTTGGTCACGGCGTGATGCCTTGTTCATTTACAGCACTCGACAAAGTGCGGGTTGAAGCGGCGCTGTTGTTCTTTGGTTATGACATGACTTCCGAACACACGCCTTGGGAAGTTGGCTTAGGCTTTACCATCAGTCGTAACGGGGGCGACTATCGGGGTAAAGAGGCTGTTTTGGCGGCTAAAGGACAAGAACGTTTTCTTGGCGCTGGCATTGTCGTGGATCATTCTGAGATGGTCGCTGGCGGCGAAACGCTGCTGCACAATGGCAAAGAGGTTGGCATTGTCAATAGTCCTGCTTATTCACATCGCATGGAGAAGTCTTTGGCGTTGGTGCACGTTCATCCATCTGCTGCCGCAGTGGGAACAACGCTTGACGTCGTTGGCGAAGATGCGCGCTACACAGCGACAGTCAATGCCATTCCGTTTTATGACCCACAAAAGCTGCGTGTGCGTGGTGGGTGACGATCATGGTAACCCGCAAGCGAAGTCGTTCCGCGCGACGAAAAGATGCGCAAGCTGCGCTGGCTCAGGTGACGCAATATCCAGCGTTTATCAAGCGGCGTGTGCCGGTTTACAACCTGCTGTGTGAAGAAGAATTGCATCAAATTGAAGCCCATGTCGATTGGATTTTGTCTGACATCGGGATGGAATTTCGCGGCGATGCAGAAGCGCTACGGCTGTTCAAAGACGCAGGTGCCAGTGTCACTGGCGAACGGGTGCAGTTTGACAAAGGGCACGTTCGCGAACTGTGTTCAACGGCCCCGAGTACCTTTGAAATGTACAGCCGCAATCCGCAGCGCACCCTGACATTTGGCGCGGACAATGTCATCTTTGCGCCAGCCTATGGGCCACCGTTTGTCAGTGATCTAGAAGGGGGACGCCGTTATGGCACGATGGCGGACTTTGAAAACTTCGTCAAACTCACCCAGCTAACACCGTGGTTGCACCATCAAAGTGGCACACTGTGCGAGCCGGTCGATGTGCCAGTGAACAAGCGTCATCTGGATATGGTCTACGCCCACATGCGCTATGGTGACAAGCCATTTATGGGCGGTGTGACGGCCCCAGAACGGGCTGAAGATTCAATTGAAATGGCGCAACTGATGTTCGGCGCAGACTATATGGCTGACCATTGTGTCATTCAAGGCAATATCAACGTCAATTCACCGCTAGTGTTTGATGATGTGATGTCAGGCGCACTGCGAGTCTACGCGGCTGCAAACCAAGGGTTGGTTATCTCGCCGTTTATTCTAGGTGGCGCAATGAGCCCAGTGACTATGCCTGCTGCCATTGCCCAAGCCCATGCGGAGGCAATGGTTGGCATTGCCCTGGCGCAACTGGTCACGCCGGGTTGTCCAGTTGTCTATGGAAATTTTCTGACCACGATGGATTTGAAAACCGGTGCGCCAACATTTGGGACGCCAGAGTCGGTTCTAGCCGCGCAGGCAATTGGGCAACTGGCACGCCGATTGGATATTCCTTTCCGGTGTGGGGGGCATTACACTGCCTCTAAAGTGGCCGATGCTCAGGCGATGCAAGAATCTGCCGACTCGATGATGGCGGGTCTACAAGCTGGAGCGAACTTCATTTTTCAAGCCGCAGGGTGGCTCGAAGGTGGGCTAACCATGGGGTATGAAAAATTCATGCTCGATGTCGATCACTGTGGTCAGTTACAGCGCTACCTTGGTGGGCTTAGCATTGATGCCAACCAACTCGGGGCGCACGCGTTTACCGAAGCTGGTATCGGTAATAACTTCCTTGGCACTGGGCATACCATGGCTAACTTCCGTGCGGCAAACCACATCACAGACTTGGCTGACAACACGGCGTTTGAACATTGGAATGAGGCTGGCAGTAAAGACTCTGAGCAGCGTGCGAATGAACGCTTCAAGGCTGAACTGCAACGCTATAAAGCGCCACCTATTGACCCGGCTGTGGATGAAGCGTTGCTGGATTTTATGGCGCGTAAAAAGGCTAGTATGGCGGATGCTTGGTACTAAGTAATTGTAAGTAACGTTTTATGTGAATTCGCTATGTTTTTAGCACCACCTTGCCGAGTTTACGAGGTAACCACCCGAATCTGAGAAATCCAGAGAATACAATGGGCATCTGACGGAGATTGTGCGCAAATGCTTTGCGGTAAATTGGTAATTTATAGTGTCGGGTGGATACTTCACTCCGTTCAGTAAGGAATTACCTAGCCTGAGTTCTGGATAACGCTTCTGAATATAAAACTCGAATTGTATTA
>JAHDIM010000300.1 GCA_020630805.1 Anaerolineales bacterium | reverse complement strand
ACTGTGCACGTTGTACTTGATCCATCAAGCATCGCAGATGCTTGGGCACTTACGAGTGACACATCGTGTTTGCCACAGTCGAAAAGGCTTTTTATCTATCTCTAATCGGCATCATAGCAACTGAAAATGCCTTGGGTATCTCGTAGTCGCTATCCTTCGGCGTTGCTCAACACAAGTCGTAATCGATAAGACTCAATTTTGCAATTGTCTAAATACTTGACTCCTCTCCCATCTTCCACCAACATTGACACATGAACATTCGCGCCATGCTCTCTACCGATCTCGATGCCGTTGCCGCGGTTCACAAAGCCGCATTCGCACGCCAGCAATACTCCAAAGAATGGATCAGCGCTAACTTTGCGGCCTATCCACGGATGCAGTTTTATGTGGCTGAAGTGGATGGAGAAATCAGAGGCTTTATCCACTGGACGCAAAAGAGCGGCTTCCGGCCAGAGGTGATTTTGGAGCTAGAGCAAATTGCCGTCCACCCAGATGCGCATGGCAAAGGCATTGGCACTGCGCTCATTCGCGATTCGCTGCCACTCGTCAAAGCCCAGCTTGCAACGCGTGAGGCAGTCCTCAAGCACATCATCGTCACCACGCGTGCTGACAATGCTGCGCAGCGCATTTATCAAAAAGAACTTGGCGCAGAGATCGAAGCGGTGATTACGAATTTATATTCTGCGGATGAGGTGTTTATGATTGCGCGGAATGTAGAGAGGATTAATAATTAACGGCTAAACGATTAATCATTAATGGGTAACGGTGCGCGTCATTAGCAATTAATCGTTATCAATTTAGCCGTTAATTATTTTTCGCTTTCTGTCATTGTAGACTCGCAATTAGCGCCTTCACTTTCGCATAGATCAAATCTCGCGAACCTTCAAAATCTTGGCTCGGCAACGGCACATCTGCCCAATCTAAGTAGGTGGTCCCCGCTGGCACCTGCTCACCAGAAATACAGCCAAGCGAGACGACATAGTCTGCTGCAGCTAAGTCTGCATCCGTAAGCAACTGTGGTGCAAAGTCTGCAACTGCGTAGCCCGCGTCTTTCAAATCTGCTACAACCCGCGCATTTAGTGTTGCATCGGGTTCGGTTCCCGCATTACGCGCATCGATGTTAATGCCCGCTTTTTCAGCCAACGCATTGCAATACACCATCGCCCACAGGCTTTTTGCCGCACCATGCGGACAGAGGAAGAGGATTTTCTTCGGTGTGCTCATAATCAAAGTCTCCATATTTGGTGATAGTTGAGAGTTGAATTCAACCTGAGGCTTAGAAGAAACCTTAGGCTTTACCTCAACTGTCAACTGTCAAATATCAAACAACTACCAGCATGTAATACGCCATCCCCGCCAGCGCAGCAGCCGCTAATACTTGCAACATGCTCCATTTCAATTTGAAAAGCGCAATGGACGCGCCAATGGCAATGGCAAGCGCTGCAATGTCGAGTGTTGAAAAATCGGGGATCAGCAAGCGCAGCGGGCCGATGTGCGTTTCAGTCACCGTGCCAAACAGCGTTTGCAGCGCGAACCAAACGGCGAGATTGAGGATCACGCCAACCACTGCGGCGGTAATGCCTGACAGCGCAGTCGTCAGTGACTTGTTATTGCGCCAAAATTCGATGAATGGCGCACCAAGAAAGATCCAGATAAAGCACGGCACAAACGTCACCCATGTGGTGATGATCGAGCCGATGACGCCTGCTGTCATGGGGGAAAACGGTGCGGCGTTGCGGTATGCGCCCATAAAGCCGACAAACTGCACGACTTGCACGAGCGGCCCAGGTGTGGTTTCCGCCATGCCGAGGCCATCTAGCATTTCACCGGGAGCTAGCCAGCCGTATACCTCTACTGCCTGTTGGGCGATGAAGGCTAATACTGCATAGGCACCGCCAAAGGTCACGACTGCCGTCTGACTAAAGAACACGCCTTCTTGGTAGAAAACGTGATCGGTGCCGTAGGTCAGGGCTGAAACAATCAGCGGGATGCTCCAAAGGATTAGGCCAATGACGGCAACGCGCAGGGCATAGCTCAGCGACGGTCGTTGGGCTTGCGCGACCGAATCCGTAATCAGATAGTCGCTGTCATCTTCTTTACCAGTCTCACGCTGACGGATGACGTCAAAGTAATCCAACGCCACTTTCCCACCGATGTAGCCGATGAGACCCGCCGCCAATACAATGATTGGAAACGGCACTTGGAAGAAGAAAATTGCGATGAATGACAGCGCCGCTAGCGCGATCATCACATTGTTTTTCAAGGCCCGTCGCCCAATCCGAATCACCGCTTCGATGACCACCGCTAAAACCGCTGGTTTTAGACCATAGAACAGCGCTTGTACCCATGTCAGATCTTGAAAGCCAGCATACAGCACGCTCAGCGCAAGAATCGAGACAAAGCCGGGCAGAATAAACAGCCCACCAGCAATCAGTCCGCCGCGCGTTTTATGCAGCAGCCAGCCCAGATACGTCGCAAGCTGTTGTGCTTCCGGCCCCGGCAGCAACATCGTGTAGTTCAGCGCATGCAGAAATCGATTTTCGCTGACCCATTTCTTTTCTTCGACCAGTAATTTGTGCATCACCGCGATCTGTCCAGCGGGTCCGCCAAAGCTGTAGGCAGCGACTTTGACCCAGACCCAGAAGGCTTCGCGGAGGGAGAGGTTGTGGGGAGTTTGCATGGGTGGTTAGTTGGATGGTTGGTAAGTTTGGTAGTTGGTTAGGCGGTGAGCAAGTTTTTTGAGAGTTGATAGTTGAGGTAGACCCAATCATTGAGTAGCAGCCATAGATTTGAGTTCAACTGCTTGTGCTGAGCGAAGCCGAAGTATCAACTTTCACTGTCTGATAAATCCCCTCAAACAACGCAACACCCCGTTGCTCCAACTCCGCATCACTCAGGTCTTGTTTCAGCCAGCCGCGCAGGATGGCGTCGATGCCGATGGCTTCGGGATGGACAAAGCGTTCGTCTTGGAGATCGATTTGGTGCACGATTTCGGCGAGGGTGGCAATGCCGGGTGCATCGATTTGAAAGGCTTTGATGAGCGTTTCAAAGGTGCATAAATTGCCCGTATGCCCAAACCCGATGCTGGTGTCTTTCATATCGAAGCCGATTTCGTCTGCTGTAACAGTTGTTGCATAGCGGATGGTGGCGTCGGCATCGATAAAGCGGCGAATCAGCCAAATGCTGGCGAGACGGTCGACGTGCGGCTGGGGCCGCGTCACCCATGTCTTGCCTTGATAGTCTGCAATCGCAACGGTTGCGACTGCTGGCGTTGTTACCGTGTCAGGGAACAGCAACAGCGTAATTTTTTCTAAACGTGCGGCAGTGGTTTTGCGCTCGTAGCACTCGAAGTAATCGATGGTGCTGAGTTCAGCAAAGCGGCGTTTGAGTTTTGCGAGGGCATCTTGCGCTTGGCTGGCGGTTTCTGTGCCTGCATCAGCCTGTAATTGCGTTTCAATTTCGGCCGCTTGCGCGTCTAACGCCGCGTAATCTTCGCGGCGCGCAGCGTGGAATAGCTCTACAATGGTGGCTTGATCTAAACCATCAAAGCCATCGACATGCATCACCACGGCTTGACCTTCCGCTTGGCGCACCTCTTGCGCCAGCCACTGAAACGCCTCAATACACTGCTCGATGGCAGGCAGGATGTAAACGCCAGCTACTGGCGTAATGGCACCCAACCTCTGCAGCCGCCGCCAAATGGCAACCCGCGAACTAGACTTTTTCTTGGTTGAAAGTGTGTAGGAGAATGCGACCCAATCTGAATTCATGAAATATATTATACATAATTTGAAATATATATTACATGAGTTCTTCGAAAATCAAAGGTAATAGTCGTAAGTGAGAGTTGAAAGTTGATAGTTGATCTCTAGACTAAGGTTTAGTTTCAACCGTAGGTTTGGGCTCAACTGTCAACTCTCAACTGTTAATAAATTGAATTTCGAAGTGTCTAGTCTCTAACCACTGCACTTCAGGCACATCCTCATACCCCATTGCCACCTTACCTGTGTCCGTCACGCTGAGATATTGGTTGTCCATCCAGCAGCAGAAGCCGAGGGGTCCGCGCGGGGAGTGTTGGGTCTTGCAGACGAGGGTGTCATTGACCCAAAAGTTACAGCCAGATGCTGTCCATTCCAAAGCATAACGGTGCCATTCGGTGATATCGATGTCGATGGGCTGTAACGCAATGTTGAAGTCGTGATGGATTTTCGGCATGATCCAGTGCCGAATGCGGGGGATGCGATTGAGCAGCGCCAATGGCCCTAACGCCGGAAACCAACGTAACGACTTCCAACGGTTGACATCAATGGTGTTGGCAAACCAGCCATTGCCAGCATGCTCAACGCTAAATGGAAAGTGATTGCGCTGTGAGCCAAAGAAGAACCACGTCGCTTGGGGCAGCGTGATGCCTTTCAGCGTGATCTCCCCATAACACGCATTCCAAAAACCAAACCCAGCCGTGCCCACAAGCTGGTCCGCTGGATGCGAAAAACGGGCGTCTAGTTGAATCCGTTGGCCGGGTAAGTTTGGAAACTGATTGCGCTGTAACCCGCGATAGTTATCCACCTGCGCATTGGTATAACGCGACGTGCGCCCCGCCATTGGCCCAATCTTCAACCGATAGCCGTTCTCAGTTGGCGTGACTATTCCATTTCCATAGTGCAGATGCTGAAGTGCTTTCATTTTTGAATCCACGAATAGCACGAATGGACACTAATA
>JAHDIM010000299.1 GCA_020630805.1 Anaerolineales bacterium | reverse complement strand
TATTTTGTTCTGTTTTTATGTGAGCTTCGCGTTTGCGATGTGTACTCAGCGGCAAGAAAGAATGTTATCTTCTTTGCATTTACTTGTCAAGCGTTTTTTTGAAATTCGTTTGATGAATTTTTCAATTCAATTTATTTCGAAGCTCTTGTTCGCTCGAGCCGCAAAATAATAACAGCATTCTAAACTGCGTCAACACTAATTCTAAAAAGTCCCAATATTGGGAAATTACATAGACTGACGTCCTTCTAACGCCCGCGCCAACGTGGTTTCATCTGCATACTCGAGGTCTCCCCCAACGGGAAGTCCTTGAGCGGGACGAGTCACTTTTACACCTAATTGCATCAGATGTTGGTTCAAATACATCGCTGTAGCTTGACCACTTAGATTCGGATTCGTCGCAATAATAACTTCTTTGAAAGCACCCTGCTGCACCCGACTTAGTAATTCTTTGATCTTGAGATCTTCAGGGCCAATGCCGTCGACTGGCGAAAGCGCGCCGTGCAAGACATGATATTTCCCTTTGTATAGCCCGACACGGTCTAGTGCAATGACATCCAACGGATCTTCAACCACACATAACAGATGCGGGCTGCGTTGTTCATCTCGACAGACTGCACAAGGATCAAGCTCATCAATGGTGATATTGAAGCACGTTGAGCAAAAACGAGTCCGTTGCTTCATTTCAAGCAAAGCATTCGCCAAGGCTTCGGTCTGATCCCCTTTGGAACGCAATAGGAAAAATGCCAACCGTGATGCAGACTTAGGCCCAACACCTGGCAAGCGTGAGAATTCTTCAATGACCCGTTGAACGGGAACGGGAGTCGCGGCGCTACGCATTACATTCCTGGCAAGCCAAGTCCACCTGTCAAAGCGCCAAGTTTGTTAGCAGCCATTTCTTGTGATTTTTCAATAGCTTCATTAATCGCAGCAACCAAAATGTCGCCAACCATTTCTGCGTCACCGCTTTCAAGCAATTCTTCAGAGACCGTTACATTTTGAATGCGTTGTGCCCCCGTAATTTCAATTTCAATCGCCCCACCACCAGATGTGACTTTGATCGTTTCCGTGCTCAACTCTTCTTGGGCAACGCGCATTTGCTCTTGCACTTGCATGAGTTGCTTCATCATATTGTTTTTCATAATTTATTTTTTATAGACGTTTGTAATCTTACGAACGTTGTTTTGGTTTTCCACCTAATTTGACCCCCATGGCCACCGCACCATCGTCTTTGATGTCAGGTAGTTGCGACTGATCCGACAAATCTGCCTTGACCACATATCTCATCTCTACTGGCTCTCCAAAAACTTCGGCAGCTGACGCGAGCAAATGTCGCGCCATTTCGGGGGTATCGACTTTATCCTTCGCAAAGGATTTTTGAAATGCAATTGTAAGTTTATTACCTTCGATTGACAAAGGACGGCCCCACTCTAACAATGCAGGTAATGCATGATGTTTTGTGCGGCTTAGCCCAACCACCTGCGGCCACTTTTGCATGACAGTGGCAAACGTCAGACCGGCTGCCTTACTTGCCTTTGCTGGACCTGATCTGGCAGGTGCAGACGCCGTAACTGGTGCTGGCGTTGTTATCGGAGGCGCCTGCTGAGCTTGCGAGGTTACCACTGTAGGAGTAGTAGCCGCAGCTACGGCCACGCTTGGCACAGATGCTTCGTAACCGACACTATTGAGAAACGCAAGCTCAAGAGGCAATTGCCGCAACCACCCACCTCTACGGTCTCGTGCAGCTTCATCAAATTTACGGACAGCCTGCAGGAGTTGCCGCGAATCAAATCTGGCTGATAACGCTTGCATCTGGGACTTTACTTCTTCTGTGACTTCAAGCTGTTCGGTTCCGCCTAACTGGATTAGCAACATCCCGCGGAACCAATCTGTAATTTGACGTGCAAATTGCCGTGGATCCGTGCCAGTGTCTAGAGCCTGATTGATGTGCTCAAGCCCTAATGCTGTATCTTGATTAGCGACCGCTTCAACAATCATACGTACGGCTTTATCGTTCGAGGTGCCTAGCACTGCTTGCGCCCGCGCAACAGTTACTGCCTCCGTCGGCGACACAATTAGTTGATCTAATAAACTAATGCCGTCTCGCAAACTCCCCGTAGCATGTCGCGCAACCATTTCCAACACGGCAGGCTCTACATTGAACCCTTCACTGTCCACAATAATTCGCAGACGCTCTACGATGTCCGAGAGAGGAATGCGACGAAAGGTGTAGCGCTGACAGCGACTGGTAACAGTCGTCGGAAGTTTATGCGCTTCGGTTGTTGCTAAGACAAAGACAGCGTGTGGTGGCGGCTCTTCAAGCGTTTTTAAGAGCGCATTAAATGCTGCATTCGAGAGCATGTGGACTTCATCGATGATGTAGACCTTGTATTGCCCTTCATTGGGGGCAAAGTTGATCTTTTCACGTAAGTCGCGCACATCTTCCACACTCGTGTTCGATGCCGCATCAATCTCGATGAGGTCGATAAACCGACCTTCATTCACTGCCACACATTGAGGACAGGTATTACAAGGTCGCTGCGCTGGATCTTCAAATGTACAGTTCAGCGCTTTGGCTAACAAACGTGCACTTGTCGTCTTACCAGTGCCACGCGGACCGGCAAACAAATAGGCATGCGACGTCCGCCCCAACGCTAACGCGTTGCGCAAAGTCGTGATGACATGTTCTTGTCCAAAGACGTCTCCAAATCCAGTAGGACGCCATTTGAGATAAAGCGCTTGAGCCATTGAAGTTACGCAGCCCGTTCTGCGTCAAGTGTTGTAAGTTCGGTTGAGAAATCTAATTTAAGGCGGTGAATTTGCAAATCCGGCGCAATTAGATTGTAGTCAAAAATCTTTTTGTTGATTTCAGTAATTGCATCCACAAATTTATTGCGAATAGTTTGCTCACGATCCAGAATACTTTGTAAGGATCGAATGCGCTCAGCCGCCGACGCTTGCGCAACTGCGGCTTTCTGCTGCTCCACAATGCGCATTGAGCGCTGGTAGTTGTGCCGCGCTTCGCCAATCATGTAATCAATTTCCCGCTGTGCCTCCAACCAAGGTGGATCACAATCGGCGTCTTCAAGCAGTTGTTCTGCAATATCCCCCGTTAACGGGTTAATCTTGACTTTGATCGGTTTACCATGCTGCGGCAAGTCATCAAATTTGCCCTGCTCCCGCGCTTCACGCAGGGTGCGGTCTAATGGCGATTCGAACTTACGCATGAGTTAAGGCACGATAAATGTGGAGCGCACATTGCCTTCAGGATCGACTAAGCTGAGTGAGTCGCCGCTTGTCCACACTGCACTGGTTTGATTCCAGTAAAGATCAGTCGCGGTATTGACGCCCGGACCAGAATTGATACGGACTTCACCAGTGGGATATAAGGTTATTTCAGGGAACACAAACTCACGACCGTTACTGCCCACAATTTTCCAATTGAGCATTGGAATTGCGCTGGCATCATCGCTTGGCGCCACAATCTCAATAGCCTCTGCGCTTGAAACGCCAGCGTCTACTATGCCTTGAATGACCACATTCGCATCGGTATTGGCAGGCGGTAACGTTGCCAATTCAACAACGGCAGAAGTTGGTAAGGCTACAGCTGCGCTTTCTTCTTCTTTTGCTACGGGAATAATCAACTTCTGACCAAGATTGAGAATGTCATTCTCGCTCCCCATGTTATTGGCCGCCACAATATCTGCGACGCCCACTTCATATTGGGAAGCAATACCTCCCAACGTGTCACCCGACACAACTTCATGCACAGGCGAGTCAACAATTGCTTCTTGGGTTGCATCTAACACAGGGGTTAGTGTTGGCAAAATCTCAACGACATTGTCTGCTGCAACAGCAACTGGTTGCTCCAAGGTTGGTGCAACTTCTGCAATTTGCCTAGCAGTGCCACGATTCCAAAACCACAGTGTGATTAAGACCGACATGACAGAAACAAAAACGTTCAGTAATAAATAGAATAAAACGCGGCGCGATAACATACTGCGGTGTCTCCTGAAATTATGATACCTGACGTGAGGTGAGCGTCAAGCAACGTATAATCAGCTTATGCCTTTCCTTATTGATGGACACAACTTAATTGGTAAAGTCAGCGGAATTTCCATGCAGTCACGTGACAAGGAAGCCCAACTGGTTGCCCTACTGCGTGGCTATTTGATGGCAGCCAAGAAAAAAGGGACTGTCGTATTTGATGGCGGTATTCCTGGCGGCACGTCGCGATTGATGAGTACACCAAACCTCAAAGTTGTGTTTGCATCTGCTGGTGTTTCGGCGGATGAGATTATTATCGATCGCATCTATAAAGCCCAAAATCCGAACGGCCTAATTGTCATAACCAGCGATAATGCAATTAAACGTGAGGCCAAGCACAAGCGTTGTCAACATCGTGATGCGGCCCAATTTGCTAATGAGATGGTCAATCACAAACTTGGGTTATCTTCGAATGCAGCAAAACGTGATGATTTCAAGCTTTCGAAAGATGAAGTCGCGGAATGGGAAGCCTTATTTCGTCAAGGCCGCGACGGCCAAGAATGAACATACCTACCTTTGTCGGTTTGCAAGATACACCCACGCTAACGAAGCTAGCACAGGCCACTTGGCAAGCATTGCGACACACGCATGACCATCCAAACTTTACAGCGCACATTACGCTTGCATATGTCCGCAAAACACAACACTACCCTTTTCCACAAATTACAGTGCCAGAGTTGCAATTCACGCTCACTCAGTTGACGCACTTCGAAAGCAGATTATCA
>JAHDIM010000298.1 GCA_020630805.1 Anaerolineales bacterium | reverse complement strand
CTGACCGCTGACCGCTGACCGCTGACCGCTGACCGCTGACCGCTGACCGCTGACCCTTCGACAGGCTCAGGGCAAGCCGCTTAATCTAGCGACTGACCCTTGCTTTGCACGGCACGCCCTCAGCGTGTTGATTAGTACTTCTAAAAAGCTGCTAGAATCACATTTAGTAACTCCATGTCGCTCAATTCACTCCGTACGTATTACTATACAAAGCCAGATCAAGCCGCTCGTTTGTTAGGAATTGTCCTAGCTGCTACCGGCGTGATTGTTGGGGCGCTAATGGGCTTTTTTGGTCCGCTCATTACCGTTGCTGCGCTAGTGTCGTTGGCAATCGGGTTGTTTGCCATTACCAGTCTGGATGTGGCCTTTTGGAGCGTTATTGGGGTGATTACGGTGTTGCCGTATGCGACACTGCCGTTCAAGATTGTTCTCACGCCAACGTTTCTAGATATGGCGCTGGGTGGCGTGATCTTGATCTACCTATTGCAGTGGATGGGGGGTAAACGCCGCCAGATCAATACAACGCCGGGGCATTTAGGCATTGTGGCGCTGTTGCTGATGGCTGGTGTGGCCTTTGTTGCTGGCATGAACAATGGGGCGCTAACGCCGAATGTCATGCGTAAGTTCGCGGAATTTTTACTCTCAATTGCCTTTGTGATTGTGATTGTAGATTACGCAAAAACGCAGGTTGAACTGAAAACGCTGACGCAGGTCTTGGCAATTGGTGCAGCGGCAACAAGCCTAGTTGGCTTAGCGCTGTACGTACTGCCAGAGACAGTTAGTCAACAAATTTTGGATGCTCTGCGCGTCATTGGGTACTATCAGAATGGTGGTGGCTTACGTTACATCGAAGAAAACCCAGAGTTGGCCATGCGTGCCATTGGCTTTTGGGTAGACCCAAATGCATATGGCGGGGCGCTCGCGGCGCTTGGGGCTTTATTGGCACCACAACTTGTCGCGGAAGAACCCATTTTTAAACGCCGTTGGGTGACGTACGGCATCTTTGGATTAGTTGTCCTGATGACAATTTTGACCTTCTCGCGTTCGGCGATGATTGGTCTCATTTGCGCGATGTTGTTTGTCGCGACGTTGCGCTATCGTAAGTTATTGATCATTCTAGCCGTCGGAGCAATGATCGTTTTCATCTTGCCGCAGACGCAGGCGTATGTCTTACGCTTTGTGGAAGGTATTCGCGGCGAAGACTTGGCGACCCAGATGCGATTTGGCGAATATAAAGATGCCTTCACACTCATTCGCCGTTACCCGTGGTTAGGCGTGGGGTTTGCTGGTACGCCAGATGTAGACATTTATTTGGGTGTGAGTAGTATGTATTTATTACTTACCCAAGAAATGGGTGTGATAGGCCTAGTCGTGTTCCTTGGCGCAATGGCGATTGTCTTTGGGTGGGGCTTGCAAAATCGGGAAGTGGTCTTGCAAGACACGGCTTTAGCACCACTTTGGTTAGGCTTACACGCTGGCCTCATTGCCATTTTAGCGATTGGTGTGTTTGACCATTACTTTGTTAATTTAGAATTTCATTCGTCACAAACTATTATGTGGCTTTTCGTTGGCCTAGCGCTGGCGACAACGCGGCTTGCATTGCAAGAGTAAGCACTGAATAGCGCACTATAATCAAGATATTGTTACGAGGTTGCGGTGTGACGAAGTTACGTCGTGACATTGCAACTTCGTCACATCGCAACTTTTATGGATATTCGCGAAACCGTAAAAACTGTTGAGTGGCTAGATGCCCAACGCAGTAAAGATAAAAAAATCATCCTTGGGCTTGAAGAGCGGCTGAAGGCGTCTCAAAATGCCAATGCTGAACTTGAACAGCGCATCAAGCAGTTAGAGAGCCTGGTCACGGGAATGCAATCTAAGGTGGATGCGCGTTTCAGTGGCTTTACTGACGAACTTGGCAAAGTGCGCATGGAGTTCAATCGGCATATTGATGAGGTTGAGATCAAGCGCGAACAACGTTGGCGTGAACAAGAACGGTTGACAACAATTCACCAAGAATCGACCACACGCGCAGTTACGGAAATCCGCAAACGCTTTGAGCCGATTCCAAAAATTCTGGCCGAAGTAGAGTCCCGGCGTGACGACTCGCGCCGTTTTATTCGCCAACTGGATGACACGCAAAACAATGTGCGCAACCTCATGCGCCAGTGGGATGAAACTCAACAGGCGATTGCTACATCGCTTGAGTCTTATCGTGTTGACAACAAGCGCATTGTGGATATTGGGGGGGAGGTCAGTGACATTCGTCGCCGGATGGATGAACTGAAAGCGCGTAACGAAATTACGGAAGATTTGGCGCGCCGTGCGGAACCCCGGATCAACGAATTGATCCAGCTAGAAACTGAGCGTCGCTTGGCGCAAAATGCGTGGATTGAACAACAGTCGATTGCAAATTCTGAGCGCCAACGCGCTTGGGCTGAACTTGAAGAGCGTGGCAAAGAAGGCGAAAATCGCTTTGTGGAATTTTCATCTCGCATGGATGTTTACGCGGAAACGCACCGTGAAATGGAACGGGCGCTGACGGCTTTCAACGAGAATATGATGCGCATTGAACAGCGTTTGAAAGAAGCCGGCGAAATCCAGCGCATGACTGCCGACCGGATGAAAAACGACTGGGAAACCTTCCGCGGCGAAGACCAAAAACGTTGGACCACGCACTTACTCATGCGCGACGAGCAGTGGCGTGAAGAAGAACGCAAACGCGGCAAAATTGTCGAACGCCTCAAAGAGTCAGAAGACATCATCGTGAGTTTGCAAGAAGAATTTCGCAATCTACGGCATCTGGACCATCAACGCTTGCTTGCCATCTTCGGCAAAGTGCGTGAGTATTTGGCTGAGTATGATCAGTCGCTGACGAAAGTAAGGTAAATAAAATGCGTAAGGTGTAATGCGTAATCTCAGCCGTTACTCCTTACGCATTACGCATTAGTATGTTCGTCATCTCCACCGCCGGTCACGTTGACCACGGCAAGTCCACCCTCATTCAAGCCCTGACGGGCACCCATCCCGACCGCCTAAAAGAAGAACGCGAACGTGAAATGACTATCGATCTGGGGTTTGCCAATTTTGAACTTCCAGATGGCAAAAAGATTGGCGTGGTGGATGTGCCTGGACACCGCGACTTTATTGAGAATATGTTGGCCGGCGTTGCTAGCGTAGATGCTGCGCTGCTCATTGTGGCCGCCGACGAAGGGGTGATGCCGCAAACCCGCGAACACCTTGCCATTCTAGATCTGCTTCAAATTGACACTGGTGTTGTGGCCCTCACCAAAGCGGACATGATTGACGATGAAGATTGGCTCGATCTGGTTCAAGAGGAAGTGGCGGGCGAACTTGCCAGTACCAGTCTGCGCAATGCGCCAATTGTGCCGGTTTCTGCTATTTCTGGTCGTGGTATTCCTGAACTACAAGCCGCACTCAGTACGCAATTGAGTAAGAGTACGCCGCGTGCTGACCTTGGTCGTCCGCGTTTGAATGTAGACAGGGTGTTCACTGTGGCTGGGTTTGGCACTGTGGTGACAGGGACTTTGTTAGGTGGCAGTCTGCGGCTGGGTGATGACGTAGAAGTCTTGCCAACGGGGCTAAATGCTCGTGTACGCGGCATTCAGTCGCATACAAAGTCGCATGATGTCATCAATCCGGGCAATCGCACTGCGGTCAATTTGTCTGGCGTAGACCATCGCGAACTCAATCGTGGTGATGTTGTTACTATTCCGAACTACATCAAACCCGGAACACGCTTCGATGCTGAATTCCAGCATCTGGATGATGCCCATACACCGCTACCGCTCAAACACAATGCCGAAGTCAAAGTGTTTGTCGGCGCAGCCGAAGTCACCGGACGCGCTCGAATTCTGGGTGGCAAGTCTGAACTGAAACCGGGTGAGAACGGTTGGCTTCAACTAGTGTTGGAATCCCCTGTTTCTGTCATCAAAGGGGATCGGTTTATTTTGCGGCGGCCATCACCAGCGGCCACCATTGGCGGTGGGGTTGTCATTGATCCACACCCAGCGCGACGGCACAAGCCGAAAGACACCAGCGTTGTTGAGCGTCTCAACGTCCTCAGCCAAGGCGCGCCGGGTGAAGTATTGGTGCAAGCCTTAGAACCAGATGGCGTTTTAGAGTTCCGACAACTGGTCGAACGCATCAATCTAGACGAGGCTGCACTACATGAAGCGATTGCCGATGCTACCTCAACGGCTGAACTGCACCTCTTAGATAGTAGCGATCCTGCCAAACTACGCACCAGTGCGAAGACCTTGGTCGCTAGCAACCGTTACTGGCAAGCGTTCAAAAGTGAGGCATTGACCCAATTGGGGCGCTATCATGCTGAAAATCCATTGCGAATTGGCATGCAGCGCGAAGAGCTAAAGACGCGCATCGGCATCAAGTCAGGTCGCATTTTCAACATGCTCGCCCGCTATGGCACCGCGCAAGACCTTTGGCTTGAGACTGAAGCGGTCATCCATTTGCCAGACCACAAAGTAGTGCTCACCGCTGCGCAAGAAGTGCAAGTTGCGCGGCTACTCAAGCAATTTGACTCCCAACCTTATACACCACCTTCCCGTAAAGACGCGCTAGCCGCCCTGGGCCCAGACGTCTTAGCGGTGATCCTCAGCGAAAAGCGTCTTGTCAGCGTTTCCCCAGAAGTGCTCCTGTCTCCGCAAGCCTATGCCGATATGGTGGCCTTCGTCAAAGACGCTGCCAAAGACGGCGTGACCGTCGCCAACGTGCGTGACAAGTTCAACGCCAGTCGTAAATATGCGCT
>JAHDIM010000297.1 GCA_020630805.1 Anaerolineales bacterium | reverse complement strand
ATAATCGTAGTGACATGGCTGGTCATGTCTCTACCATTATGAAATCTCCAAAACAATTGACGACACGTGACCGAGAGCATTGTAGCGCCACTCCGCGGAGTGGCATTACAATGCTCTCGGTCAACATACGAGGAAGGACACATGCCCAATCAAGCCCCAATTACTCCCAGTAAATTAGACGTAGACGCCCGGCATGTCGTTGCCACTGACGACATGACCGCGTTAGCCGCGCGTATTTTTGAAGCTTGCGGCTGTGATGCGGATATTGCCGCCATGGTGGCAGAGCACTTGGTAGAAACCAACCTGCGCGGCATTGAATCGCATGGTGTGATGCGGCTCATGCAGTACGCCGAACAACTTTCGAGTGGCTACATGACTCCGTCAGGGCGACCAGAGCTCAGACAAAATGAACGCGGCGCTTGGGTGGTCAGCGCGAATGGCGGCTTTGGCATTCCTGCGCTGCACCTAGCAATGGAAAAAGGAATTGACGTTGCTAAAACCAGCGGGATTTCGGTGGTGGCTGTCCAAGATTGCGGACACACGGGACGCCTTGGGGCTTATGCAGAGCAAGGTGCAGACGCAGGGTGCTTGACCATCATTATTGGCGGCGGCGGGCATAAAGAGTGGCCGCAAGTTGCGCCGTATGGCGGTGCCAAAGGGCGTTTGCCGACCAATCCGTATGCGCTCGGCATTCCTGGTGGCGAGCGTGGGCCAGTCGTTGTTGATTTTGCAACGGGCAAAATTGCTGGTGGCTGGATCTACGCCGCAAGAAGTGCAGGTGTGCAACTTCCGCCAGAGTCACTGATTGACCCCGACGGTAACCCGACCCGTGACCCTGAAGAGTATTACAAAGGCGGCGCGATCTTACCGATGGCAGGTCCCAAGGGATATGGTTTGGCGCTCTTCGCCGAACTGATGGGTGAGGCCATGCTGGGCCCCGTGACGACGGAAATGAACTGGCTCATCATCAGCATGGATATTACGCTGTATAACGATGCCGCGCGCTATCAGGCGATTGCCGAAGACGTGCTGGCTGAAATCCGGACGTGTCCGCCAGCAGATGGCTTTGAGACTGTTGAAGTGCCCGGCGAACGTGAACGGAACTTAGCGCAAAAAAATCGCCCGAAGGGCATTGCGATCCCCGTTGAAACTTGGAAGCAAATTATTACTTTGGCGGAACGTCTAAAGTGTCTATAATATTTCAAAGTAGCATCGTCAGTACATGGTTTCCTGTCTTCCCTGACTGCTTCAGGACAGGGGGCGGAAATGACACGCCGAGTATTGTAAGACTCTCAAAGGGATTGCTAGACTCTGCTATCAAGATGATAATTCATACATAACGCCTTGGCTTGCCAAGGCACCCTAACCGCGCTGAGGGAAAGGACACTCCACTCTGCGTCAGGCAGCCTAACAAAGGAATATGCGAGATGGCAAAACTAAGCGCTGAACAATTGGAGCAGTTCGAACGCGACGGGTTTCTGGTCATTGAAAACCTGTTGTCGGAAGCAGACATCCAAGCGATGTGGGCGGAATATACGGCCGCGTTAGATGCTGCTGCCCAAGACTTATTTGGGCGGGGACGCATTAGTCAACTGTACGCCGACTTACCCTTTGATCAACGTTATGTCGCAATCATGGATGAAGATCCGACGGTGTTTGAGTATCTCAACATCAGCATGCCGTTCATCGATGAGCGCTACAAAGCGGGGCAATGGGCGCATGTACACACCGGCGCGCAAGTCTTCAACATGATTACCAACCCAAACGTGTTAGACGTGATTGAGTCGGTAATTGGCCCCGAAATCTACTCCAACCCGATTCAGCACATTCGCCTGAAGCTGCCCAAGAAAGACCTTTCCCAATGGAATAAATCGCACTCCTACTTTGGCCGCACGCTGTGGCATCAGGACCAAGCGGCAGTTACAAAAGACGCGGTCGAGATTGACATGATCACACTGTGGGTGGCCATGACCGATGCTGCCGTTGAAAACAGTTGTTTGGTTGCGATGGCAGGCAGTCATAAAAAAGGCTTTGAAAAACACTGTCCCGGCAAGACCACTAATTTCGATAACTGCATTCCCGGTCGTTTGCTGGGCGATGCAGACGGTAAGAAGCGCCCCGTTGTGCTACCTGTCAAAGCCGGAAGTGCAGTGCTCATGACCATGACGACTGAACACGCGGCGACGCCCAACAAGACAGATAAGCTGCGCTGGAGTTTTGACCTGCGTTTCAACAAGATTGGTCAGCCGACAGGACGGGCAGTCTTTCCGGGGTTTGTAGCGCGCAGCAAGGCGAATCCTGACATAGCAGTACGGAAACATGCAGATTACGTTGCATTGTGGGATGCAGCCCGCGCCAAGCTTTCTGCTGAGATCGAAGAGACCGTGTTGTATGACAACTCGCGTTTTGAACGCTATCGCAATGATCCCGCCTGCTCTATCAGTCGTGAGACGTATAAAGGTGCAAAAAAAGCTCCAGAGTGGGCATAGGAAATTAAGACGAGGCGTGGTTCGCTTAAGAACAATATCTCTAAAAAGCCCCACGCCTTGTAATGCGTGTTTATGAAAATCCAAGCTGCTGTTTTATACGACATCAATGCGCCGTTGCAGGTCGAAACGCTTGATCTTGCATCGCCCCAGCCGAACGAAGTGCTGGTCAAAATGGGGGCTGCTGGCGTTTGCCATAGTGACTATCACGTCATCAACGGGCAGGCTGCGCAAGTGTTGCCTTGCGTACTGGGGCATGAAGGCGCAGGGGTGGTTGTGGAAACCGGGGCAGCCGTGACGTCAGTTTCCGTTGGAGATCATGTCATTTTGAATTGGCTCCCGCACTGTGGCGCGTGCTTCTACTGTCAGAAAGGGCTGACGAACCTTTGTACGGCCTATCACGGGCCAGTGTGGTCAGGGACCATGCTAGATGGTAGTACGCGGTTGACCAATACGACTGGCGATTCAGTGCGGCACCTGAGTTCGATTGCGACATGGGCCGACCATACTGTTGTGCCAGCGGAATTTTGCGTGGTCATCAGCAAAGATGTGCCGTTAGATGTGGCCTCGCTCGTAGGCTGTGGTGTGACCACCGGCGTTGGCGCAGTGCTGAATAAAACGAAGGTGGAACCAGGCAGTTCAGTGGCTGTGTATGGTGCTGGAGGCGTGGGGCTGAGTGTGGTCATGGCTGCAAAACTCGCCGGCGCAGCCAACATCATCGCCGTGGATCGGGTCGCTGCGAAAGGCGCAGTTGCGATGCAGTCGGGTGCAACGCACTTTGTGCCTGCTGGCCCCAATGCAGTTGCAGATATTCAAGCGTTGACGGAAGGTCGTGGCGCAGACTATGTTTTTGAAGCGATTGGCAATGCCACCGTCCAAGCCGAGTGTGTTGAAGCAACGCGACCGGGCGGCACCGTCTGCTTTGTTGGCCTGACGGCGGGCGGTACCACGACGCCCCTCAACAGTGCGGTGTTAGTGCGTCAAGAAAAGCACGTTGTTGGGTCCTTCTATGGCTCCGCTCACAACCCGCGCGACTTTAACACCTACTGTGACCTGTGCGTTAGCGGACACCTGCCAATTGATGATCTGATTACGCATCGCTATTCGCTAGACCAAATCAACATTGCAATTGATGACATGCTCTCCGGTGAAGTTGGGAGGGGCGTGGTCATGTTTGACTGAACATCAGCTGCGGACGAGAGTGACGAGAGAGATTTTTCTAAAACAATCCTACTCGTCCGCCTTGTCCGCGGCTAGAAATATATCTAATCACAGCACCTATCGTTCAAAGGAGAAAGGACATATGAACTCAGGGCTTTCAGCAGAGCAGTTAGCGTTTTTTGAAGAAAACGGATACTTAGTTGTCGAAGACGTGATTGATCAGGACACTATAGACGCCATTACAGCAGAATATTCGGCCTTGTTAGACGACATAGGCGCACAGAAAGTTGCCGCAGGCATACTTTCCCCAGACTTCAACGACCTGTCATTCAGTGAGAAGTACTTACAGTTGTTGCACACGGAAGACAACTTCTTCGACCAGATTGACATCACCTTGCCATTAGCAAATGACTTTCCTGCGGATGCGACCATGCACGCTGGCCCAGCGGTGTTTGACCTGTTGACGCATCCAAAACTGCTTGACGTAGTTGAGGCGGTCATTGGCCCGGAGATCACCAGTAACCCCGTACAGCACGTGCGCATTAAGCCGCCGCGCAAGGCGTTGCCGGAGTTGGCGGGCAAGAATTCCTATGTGGGCACAACGACGTGGCACCAAGACCACGGCGCGCTGCTAGATGAAGCCAATGACACGCAGGTGGTTACCACGTGGGTCGCCATCACCGATGCCACCGAAGACATGGGCTGTCTGATTGCCATTCCAAAGTCGCATAAGAAAGGGGAAATGACTATTCACTGTCCGGGTGACGGCATTGCCGCCGAGAACTATATTCCGGGCAAACTCCTCAACACCCGCGAAGCCGTGACGCTCCCTATCAAAAAGGGCGGCATCATCATGTTCCATCAGTTGACAGAGCATGCGGCCATCAATAACAAGACCAATCAGATTCGGTGGAGTTTTGACCTACGTTGGAATCCAACGGGGCAACCGTCGGGACGGCCAGCGTTCCCCAGCTTTGTCGCGCGCAGTCGCTCAGCGCCGGAAACAGAGTTGCGGGATGCAGATCAATGGGCGCAAATTTGGGCGGACGCGAAGGAGCGGATTGTGTCTGGCAGATACAACGACCAGATTTTCAACGCGGAAAGATGGGAAAAGTATGGCGATGCGGAGGTGTGTGCGTAGGA
>JAHDIM010000296.1 GCA_020630805.1 Anaerolineales bacterium | reverse complement strand
CTCAAAGCGAAATGGTATAGCTGTAGAATTCGCTGTCGCGCTCCCACCCTTGTGCCTCATACAAGGCTTGTGCAGTGACGTTATCGATGCCCGTTTCAAGCTGCATGCGCACGGCCCCGCTTTCTTTTGCATAGGCGGTCGCTTGATCCATTAGCAGTCGCCCAACCCCTTGTCGCCGCGCACTTGGCGCAACAAATAGATCATAAAGCACAACAATCGGTGCGCGCGCTACCGAACAAAACGTGTGATACAGCTGGGTAAAGCCCACAAGCGCACCGTCATTCTCCTGCGCCATAAAAATCACCGATTCGTTGTTCGCGAGTCGCGCCTCAATGTAGTCTCGACAGCCCGCCAAATCTGGCGCTTGTTCATAAAACTGACGGTATTGATCAAAGAGATCTGCGATGTCATCAAGCTGGTCTAAAGTGGCGCGTTGAATGTTCATGTAAAAGCTGGGTCGGTTGAATATAGGTCGTGTCCAAAGACTCTACACCAAACGCTTCTCTTCAGTTCAAGATTGACCGATCAGCATATGATCAAAGGATTCAATCTGGAATTCCTCTGATTCAACCCCTTTACCTACAACCTTATAACCCTCCTCGCATTTACGCTTTTCGGGACGTGTAATAACATGCGTTGATACCATGTTAGCACTTCTAAGAAAAATAGCCGACTTACATCAAGGCGAAGAAAGGCTCTATTTGCTGCTGGCCTTGCACGCCTTTTCAGTCGGTGCTGCGACCTCCTTTTTCGCGGCAGCTGCCACCGCTATTTTCCTAATCCGGTTTTCCAATGAAGCTTTACTTTGGAATTACCTTGCGGTTGCCGTCATTTCTGTACTGCTTGGCGCAATCCTTAATACTGTGCGTAAGCGCCTCTCCTCCAAACTTCTCTTTCGGATTATTCTTTTTAGCCTAATTGGTGGCGCTGCACTGTTCTGGGGCGGCTTATTCATCACAACAGCAGCGTGGCTCGTCTTCACACTGATGGCTTGGGAGCGTGTCCAAGATCGCCTGTTTGGCGTGGAATGGGTCGGGGTGCAAGGTGAATTCCTGACCGTTCAGCAATCGAAGCGCTTTGTTGGCCCCATTGGCTTGGTAGAAATGGGCGGGCGCATCCTGACAGCGGCTGGGACACCGCTTCTGCTGTATTTTGTTTCAACTGAGACGCTGCTGCTCATCGCAGCCGGAACATATGGATTAGCGCTAATTGCGCTCGAAGCAATTGTCAGAAGTCAGAAGCAAAATGCGGAGACGGTTGCCAACAAACGCCAGCGTTTAGCGGTCACGCGCGTATTACCGCCCAAGCCGCTAAGTGAGAATGTTTATCTCTGGACCATTCTAGGCTCGGTGGCGGTTCTAACGCTTTTGCAGGCCACGCTGAATTATGGCTTTTATAGCAAGCTACAAGAGCAATTTACTACCGAAGAGCAGCTCGCGAGTTTTACATCTTGGTTACAGCTTGTCATTCATATCACCACAATTTTGGCGCGTGCGTTGCTAACAAAGCCCTTGCTCAAACGCTTTGGTGCAGCAATGGGGTACATCTGGTTGCCAGTCGTGATGATTGTGACAGCTAGTATTGGCTTGTTGGTTGGCTATCAAGTTGGGGCGCAGACGTCGCTGTTTTTTGCGGTATTTGTGCTGACGTTTGGGAGCTACGGCACAATTAAGAAAGGTCTCTACAGCACCTCAGACGTCTTGTTACTTCAGATCTTTCACCCAACGGAGCGGCATCAAGCCAACTTTGGATCTGGCATGATTGTGAAACCGGTGATGACCGGCGTCACGGGGGTGTTTCTGTTGGTCTTACGTCAATTTTCATGGGCGTCACCGCTGAACACCATTGCATTGGTGTTGGGATTTTCGCTGGTGCTCATGGCGCTAGCAATTGCTGTGACGCGCTACTATCAGCATACGTTGAATGGTAGTTTTAGTGCCCAGCGCTTCACGCCCAATAGCACGTTAGACATGTCCGACTTAGAGACTGTTGCTCACACTCGCCAGCGCCTGCAGAGTAATAATCCGACTGAAGTGGGGTTTGTCTTACGTCAGTTTGAAGCGAGCAAGCTCTTATTGGATGTGCATGAGATTGCTGATTTACTGCGCCATCCGAACTGCAAAATTCGCCTGTTAGGCTTGGCCCAAATTGGCAAAACTGCCGACAGGCGCTTTATGCCAACAGTGAAGACTGCTATTCAGGCCGATGAGAATTCTGCTGTTAGAGCGGCGGCGCTGGAGACCTATTCTCAGCTTGGGGCGTTGGATCGCGTCCAACTCGCGCAGACTCACTTAGGCAGTGATTGTCCAACACTACGCGAGAATGCACTTTGGGTGTTGCTCAAATATGGCGGCGTTGAAGGGCTTTCAATCGGGCTGAAGCAGATCAATGCGCAATTGCGGAATGGGACACAGTCCACAAAGCTCCGCGCAATTGACCTCATTGGCAAAAGTGGCAACCTGTCATTGGCTGCCTCTTATTTTCCTACGGCACTTCAGTTTGATGATGTTCAACTACAACGTCAGGTGTATCTCTCGATTGGGGAGCTGCAAGCCGAACAGTTTCTGCCGCGGTTATTTGAGGCGCTGGAATCGCCGTTGCTAGCAACCACAGCGTTGAAAAGTCTTTCGAATTTTGGTGACCGTGTGATCCCTTCCGCCATGCGGCTTTATCAGGATCCGGACACAGATCCGAAAGTGCGTGAGCGCTTAATCCAAGTGCTGAGTCGCCCAAATGATGCCTCTGTCAATGCATATCTATTTGCACAGTTGGAAACTGCACCGTTAGAGACCCGGCTGATTCTCTTGCGCAACTTGACGCGCAATCACTTTCGGCCGGCTGACTCCGTTGACCTCACTCCACTGATGCAGCGTGAGTTAGATACTGGAAGAAGAATTGTGCAGTTACAGCACGCGGTGGCCGCCCAAGACATGCCACTCTTGCAGGATGCCCTTACCCAAAGCCTAGCTGATGTCCGTACAACAATCACGTTGATCCTCGGCTGGCAACGCAATGCCAAAGCGATCAGTCTGGCTAAACGTAGTCTGGACTATGGCAACCCTTCGCAGCAGTCCATTAGCTTGGAGTATTTTGACACCATTTTGCCTGTCACGTACAAATCAACTGCATTGACGTTGTTGGACCCAATGTTGACGATTGCGCAACGGCGTGAGGCGCTCACCCTAAAGCAGGAAACAGATGAGGCTGACGTTGTGGCTGTGTTGCAGTCTTTGCTACATCCTTCACCTGACTCGCTATCAACATGGGTGAATTTGTGTGCTATTCATACGGCAGAGGCGTGTCACGATCTCACATTGCTACCAGATCTTGTCCAGCTTGCGGACAGTCCGGCAGCTGTCATTCGTCAAGCGGCGCGGCAGTCCGTTGCACGGCTTGAACAGCGTTTCGTACAGCAAGCATAGAGCTACTCCTGTCCAAGTTGAAATTTCACACGACTCCAATTATTATTCAATACCAAATAATTCAACATTGAATGATTATCTCAGTTGGAGAGGACACCCCATGAGTACAAATCTAAAAGAACTTGGCATGTTTCAAAGCGTGCCCGGCGAATATGAGGCCTATCACAAGCGGATTGAGGAAGCGAGCAAGTGCCCAATCACCGGCATGGGCGGCGAATATAAGCCGTTTGATGAAGACTACTTGCAAGATCCTTACGTGTTCTTTGAAAAAGCGCGTGCGCAGGAACCTATTTTCTATAGTCCTGAAGAAGACTACTGGGTCGTGATGAAATACGACGATATGGTCGACATCTTCAAAGATCCAGAAACGTTCTCTCCAGCAAATGCGCGACACCCCGTGTCGCCTTTGTGCCCAGCAGCCGCCGCAAAGCGCGATGAACTGGACATTTCAATTGAACCTTGTTTGGTCGATGAACTTTCAGAAACCCATCGAAAACATCGCCGTATTTTTGGGAATGCGTTTACCCCGCGCCGCGTAAATCAAATTGAAGGGCGTGTGCGTGAGATTGTCAATGGCTTCATTGATGATTTCATTGAAGACGGCAAGGCAGACTTGGTCGGTCAGATGCTGTTTGAAGTGCCAGCATTGGCAATCTTTATCTTCCTTGGGGCGAAGGATGAAGATGCCCTGTTCGTAAAGAAGCTCGGGGCGGATCGGGCGTTGGTTAACTTTGGACGTCCGACTGAAGAAGATCAAATCAAAATGATTGGTGGGATGTCAGAGCACTGGGAATTTACGAAGAAACTTGTCAATGATGCGCTAGAAGATCCGGGTGACAACTACCTAGGGGACATGGTTCGCTTGCATCAAGAAGATCCAGAACGCTTTACGGTCAACTATCTTTACAATGTCATGCATCTGATGCAGTTTGCCGGGCATGAGACCACGACGCAAGCCACTGCCAACGGCATCCGACATATGTTGGAAGACCGCGAAAAGTGGGAAATGTTGTGCAATGATCCGTCTCTGATCCCAAATGCAGTGGAAGAAATTCTGCGGATTGACACCTCGATCTTTGCGTGGCGGCGCATTGCGACCAAGCCTGCCAAAATCGGTGACGTTGAAGTGCCAGAAGGCGCGCGCATTCTCATGATGCTCGGCTCTGGTAACCACGACGAAGACATGTTCCCGAACCCAACCGTGTTCGACCCAACCCGTGAAAATGCAAAGAAGCACCTTGGGCTAGGCGTGGGTGCGCACTACTGCATGGGCGCACCGCTCGCCAAATTGGAAATGCGCATTGTCTTGGAAGAACTAACCCGCCGCGTGCCACATATGAATCTGGTCAAAGGCCAGAAATATGAATA
>JAHDIM010000295.1 GCA_020630805.1 Anaerolineales bacterium | reverse complement strand
TGATAGTTGATAGTTGATAGTTGATAGTTGATAGTTGAGCATAGCGCAGCTTTATCTAGCTGGCGGTTTTTGATGTCAACGCTCACATCTCAACTATCCCCTTTATCTTTCAATCCAAATGAGGTGATTTTGTGGCACACCAATCGGCGTGGCTGTAAAGCCTCTTACATAAGGTTTCCAAACCAAGAAAGACGGGCCAGAGTGACTCACTACAATCGCGGGTGCCTCATTGAGCAAGATCTGCTCTGCTTGCGCGTAAAGATCCAAACGTGCCGTTGTATCTTGCTCGATGCGTGCCGCTTCTAGCAGGCTATCAAATTCTGCATTTTGATAGTGCGCATGGTTACGCGGGCGACTGGAATGGAACAACACATCTAAGAAATTCTCTGGATCTGGGTAATCTGCACACCAGCCTTCACTGAGCAAGTGGTCATAGTTCCCTTCGTCAACTTCAACCCATAGGTCTTGCCAATCGTACCCATTGAACTGCACCTCAATGCCAAGTTCACGTTCCCACATATCTGCCATCAATGCAGTTAGTCCGCCAATGGAGCCGCTGCTGCTACCAACCGTCCAAACTAGCGTTGGCACTTCACCCGCATAAGTCGATTCAGCCAGCAATTGCCGCGCCCGTTCAGGGTCATAGCTCGGCGGGGTGACAGCATCAGTTGCGCCAGCAATTCCAGGTGGAATTATGCCTCTCGGCCGCGCCGATTCATTGTCAAAGATCGCTTCGTGCATTAGGTCAAAGTCAATTGCCAAGGCTAAGGCTTGGCGTACCTTTGGATCATCCAATGGCGGCAAGGCCGTGTTGAGCGTGATGTAGCTGGTACAGAGCCCTGTATAGCTGTAGACAGCACCGTACAACAAATCATCTGGATCAGTGGCACGTTCAACTTGCGTGTCACTGATGAACGTGAAGTCGACTTCATCATTCTGATACAAGCGGCCAGAGTAACCGGCATACATCAGATACACAATCTCATCCAGTTTGGCTGGTGCGTCGTAATAGAACGGATTGCGTTCTAAGATCAGCACCGTTTCATTGACATGCACCTGTTGGCGGAACGGTCCCGTACCGTTGGGCTGGGCTTCCCACTCTGGCTGCGTGACATTGTATTCATCCACAATCCAAGACGTAGGATAGGTTAGCTTGGCGAGGAAGTATGGCTTTGGCGCGTCCAGCGTAACGGAAATCGTATATAGATCTATGAGCTCTAGCCCTGCAATCGTGTCTGTCTCACCAGCGTGAAACGCTTCAAGACCTTCAATATCATCTAAGTATGTCAACACGGTCTGCGACTCGAGCTCAGGAGAGGCAGCGCGCTCCCAACTGAACAGCACGTCATAGGCTGTCACCGGTCGACCGTTGTGAAATTTCGCATCTTCACGCAGATAAAAGGTGTATGTTAGGCCATCTGGGCTGATGTCCCAAGTTTCTGCCAACGCTGGCCGAACCTGCAAATCTGGATCCATCACGACTAAGCCGCTAAACAGATCACCAATCATGCCGCCCCCACCAGAGTGTGTCAGCGCGGGGTCTAATGTCGTCGGTTCGCCGGAAGAGTAGACCACGGCATTGTCACGGTCATAGCTGGGCAAGTCATTCGGCTCTACCCGAATAGAGGCGTTGACCGCAGTCTCTATTTCATCCGCGCCGTTGACTGGGGCAACGCGCCAATCTAAACGGTAGTTGCGCCCTTTCTGATTGATCGCAAATGCGGCACTGCCATCTGGGCTAGTGGCTGCGACCACTGTGGCAGCGTCTGCACTTCCGAATTCAGCGGCCCAACCACTGGGAATTGCCACTGACATTGGATGCTCAGGCGGCTGCACCCGCACAAGATATTGGACAGTGTCCGTAGGTTTCTCTGGCACCACGCTCTCAGATAAATCCGCGGCGTCTGTTCCTGAAGCTGGCGTCTCTATTGTTGGAACAATAAGCGGTGCCGTTGGCTCTGCCGTGGGGCTTTCCAAATTCAAATCAGCGAGTGTAGAGCACGCCAATAGAGGAATTATCAATCCAAGTAGGCCGGCTTTCGCCGCGAATGATTTATTCAACATCGATTGGGTCTCCGTTGTCTGCGGGATTTGATTTGCGGCGACTGCCCATGAAAAACAAGACTACCGGTATGGCAATAATCACCGTCAAAGTAAACAAGCAGGTACACAGCAACACAATGAGTGGGAAGCCACTAAGCAGACTTTGCCAGTCAAAAAGATCACTCGCTCCACTGGTAGTTTCGGGAGCTTCGCCACCGCCAGGTGGCGTTGGTAACGGTTGACTGGTAGGAATTGGCGTGACCGTTGCGGCGGCCACGGTCTGTCCCCCATAAGGCGCAAACGTTGGATAGACCGTCGGTTCAACTGCGGCTTCCGTTGGCACCGCAATCGGGGCGAGGCCTTTGCTTGCGCGCCAAGCGGCTTCAAATTCTGCAACCGTAAAGCCATACGTATTTTCAAGCGCCGCTTCGTAACGGTAGCCTTCATCAAACTGCCGCAGCAGTTCGCGCATTTTGTCTTGACCGTAGGTGTCAATCAAATAAGCCGTCATGCTGTAAGACTGCGCATAGCTCACCTGCGCCCGACCGGGGTGCTCAGAGAATCCTTCGCTCAAGGCTGGAACAGAATAGAGATTGTCTTCATCAATGGCGTCTTGTAACACGTTTGCCGAGCCGGCGTTCAACGGCCCCTCAGCGTAAACAGCCAGACCTTCATTGAGCCAGGTTGGCACTGAGGCATAGCAGCTATCAAAAGAGTTCCCAATAATGACATGCGCCAGTTCGTGGGCAACTGTGTCTAGCCCCCACTCCAGATTGCTTTCTGATACGCCAATCAAGACGATGTTGGAGTTTGAATAGGCCAGCCCACCGGTCCAGCCCGGTTCGAAGAGAATTGCATCACGCAGTTCATCAGTCGTGCCGTAGATATACAGATGCACATCTTTGGTTTGCTCAGCGCCAATGTCGCGTTCAATGCGCGCTTGCGACTCAACGCCAGCATCTAGCAACGCTTGAGCAAAGTCTGCATCGCCTTGATACCAATGTAAAAAGAGATTGTCGTTGGAGATCGTTTGCCAGTCATGAATGTCATCTAACCAAGTTAGCCACGTTTGCTCGCTAATGAACGTCTCGCCGTTGGCATCTGTCAACCGCCAGCGATACCACATGCGGGAGCCAGGTGGCAGCGACCCAGAGCGGCGCATGTTCCATGTCCATGTCACCGAGATTTGCTCGGCTGGTTCAACATCATCTGGAACAACGCGCGTGGTGTCGGTAGCGCAAGAGTTGACGTCTAGGCCATATTCCAATTCAACGCGTTCAATTGGCACACTGCTTGCAGCCTCTAACGTGAAGTTGATTTCGTTTGGAAAATCAAAAACAACGTCATCGCGCTCAATTGTGATCGACTGGCGTGCCGTGGCGGCAATCTGCCACCCTGCTCCGAAGATAATCAGCAGTAAAACGCCAATGTTAAGAAACTTATTTTTCATATCGATTTCAGAATTCAGCCCTGCTTGGCATATAATCGAACCGGTGGTTAGAAAATTCAAACCGCACACCGTAACCTAAACTCAAGTTCTGCAAATTGCCGACTATATGCCTGACTCCAGCTTGAATAATCGTCCTTACATTATGCCACGCGCCATCCCTGAACCGGATGCTTACGGCCAGCCGCTCCTGCCAATTGTGATGTCTGCGATTGAGACGTCTGGGCAGGCGATGTTCGTCTTTGACAACCAAGGCCGCATCTCTTATACCAACCAAACGGCCGCTAGTCTGACGGGCTACAGCAAGCAAGAACTGCTCTCAAAAGAAATTTTCGATCTAATTCCAGAGCTGAGTGATAAAGGTAGTTTGCCGGGATGGCAACAGTTGGTCTATGACTATGGCGGCGTGACGCTAGAGGTCATGCTACATACTGCCATTGGCATCCAACGCCCTATTGAATTGAATGCCACGTCTTTCTTACATGAAGATGGTGTGTCTAGCTGCGCATTTGCGCGCGACTTAGCAACAGACTTGGACGCTGTCTCTACGATGATTGACGAACAAACAGCGCACATGAAGCAACAGTTGCAAAACCGTGCAATTGAGCTTGAAGTAAGCAACCGTGAGCTAGAAGAATTTGTGTCTGTGGTGTCACATGACCTGCGCGCCCCACTGCGTGGAATTGTCAATCACGCCCGCTTTTTAGAAGAAGACTTCACTGAGGCACTCGACGAAAAAGGCAAAGACTACCTTGCCACCATCCGTGACAATGCGGCGCACATGGATCAATTGATTACCGATTTGCTACAGTATGCTCGCATTGGTAAGACCAATTCCATGAGTGATGACGTTGATGTCAACGCCGTCTTGACCCAACTGATCAAGTCACTGCCAGGACATGCGGATGCTGAAATCAAGCTTCCTTCAGTGGCAACAGTAGTCAACACGAATGAAATTTTGTTTCGCCAGATTATGACCAATCTGCTGTCGAATGCGGTCAAGTTTGTGCCAGCGACCCGTAAGCCAGAGGTTGAAATCCGCGTGATGGAAGGTGACTTTGCGTGGCAGTTCTACGTGATTGATAACGGCATTGGTATTCCAGAATCGCAGCGCGATCGCGTGTTTGGGGTGTTTGAGCGCCTGCACGCTGATTCAGAGTTCCCTGGCACAGGGATGGGATTGGCCATCATCAAAAAGTCGTTAGATGCGCTGGGCGGTGAAATTGAAATTTCCTCCATTGTTGATGAAGGCACCACGTTTAGTTTCTCCATTCCAAAGCCAATGGACTAAATATTGGTTAAT
>JAHDIM010000294.1 GCA_020630805.1 Anaerolineales bacterium | reverse complement strand
AGGTGTCAGGTGTCAGGTGTCAGGTGTCAGGTGTCAGGTGTCAGACAGAATTATCTGCAATGTCTTTAGCCGCGAGCTAAACGCAAGCTGATGGCTGATAGCTGATTGCTAAAAACCTCCAAACTGGTTATTGACCTGCATTTTTGCCTTGGGTATAATTTTGGGTCGCAGTTAGTTGCGCTTTTAGAGAAAAAATGAGCGACGAAAACGTATTTCAAATGAAATACTGATCACGTCAGCTTTTCAGGAAAATATCATGACTAAACGAACATATCAACCAAAAATTCGCCGCCGCAAGCGCGTCCACGGCTTCCGCAGCCGCATGGCAAGCGCAAACGGCCGCAATGTTTTGAAACGCCGCCGCGCGCGCGGCCGCGCCTTGCTGACCGTAAAACGCGTCCACGTGAAGCGCCATGAAGATTGGAACGGTACCAAGAGCGGCACTGCTTCTGTCAAAGTCAAAAAGAAGCGCAAATAAACTGTTCATTTAGTGTTAGCGTTTTTCTAACGCTCAATCGCTAAAGTGACGCTATAGATATTTATACGAGTGAAGTGGCAGATTTTCGAATTTGCCACTTCTTTGTTTGAAGCAACACCTTATCAATACCTTCTGATGCGCTATCTTATGCGCAGCAACCCCATTATTCTGAGTCTTACGAGCTCTCAGCAGATCGGCCACGTGCGCCGGAATGGCCGTGCCTTCCCAAATCACTATCTTGTAACGTTAGCATTGCCCAATGAACAAGAAAATTCACGGATTGCTGTGGTCGCTGGGAAACGCGTGGGTAATGCAGTCCGACGCAATCGTGCAAAGCGCATGATTCGCGAGGTCATTCGCGCCCAAGCCCAGAACATGCCGACTGGCATGGATATGATGGTGATTGCCCGCCAGCCAATTGCTGACGCAAACTTCAAACAACTGACCAAAGCGTTTGAGAAAACGTTGGTCCGACTCAATAAAGCAAAGGTGACAGCATGAAGACAATCCTAATGTGGTTGATCCGCGGCTACCAACGCTTTATTTCTCCAGCATTACCAGCAAGCTGTCGCTTTTACCCAACATGTTCACACTATGGGTACGAAGCACTTGAAAAACACGGTTTTTTCAAAGGCAGCATACTTACGGCCTGGCGCATTTTACGCTGCCAGCCGTTTTCGAAAGGCGGGTTTGACCCAGTGCCAGAGACTTGGCCTAACTTTGGGAAAAATACCCCGGCCTCCGAGGAGTTCTGAAATTGAAGCATAACGCAACGTTGCGGCGCTCAATCTTGCTAACCTTAGCAATGACAGCCGCGTTTGTTTTAACCGCCTGTGGTGCCATTGCACCGCCAGGCTGGCATGCACTTTCAGCAGATGATAACCAAGTCTATGTGAGTGCTGGTGCAAGCGTTGTTGCCCTGGACGGGACAACCGGCACCCCACGATGGGCGTTCGACACCGGCGCCGACCAAGGCACTTCAAGTGTCGCAACTGGCCTCGCAACGAACCTATACAGTCCTGTTGAAGTCGCTAGCAATGGTGACTTGGTGATAACTGCATACTCACAAGCCATCTATGGCCTGTCTAACACGGGTCAAGTCCTCTGGGGCTTTGACGGCAAGCCAGACCGTGACACCATCATTACCAGTGAAGCAACCCTCACAGACAATAATGTCTATTTTGCCTCTGGGAACTTCTTGCACTCACTTGATGATGTTGGCAATTTAGAATGGTCCTTTGAAAGTGATGAAGCCCTTTGGGGTGGCCCGCTCGTGACCGAAGCCGTGATTTACCAACCGGGGATGAACCACACCATGTATGCGCTTGACGTAAATGGTGCTGAACTATGGCAGTCTGAAGCATTAGTTGGCGCAGTTGCAAGTACTCCTGCATTGGTAGATGGCGTGCTGGTGACCGGCTCTTTGAGCAAGCACATTTACGGACTAGATCCAGATACTGGCGCCATTCTGTGGGACAGAGAAACCATTGGCTGGCCATGGGCGTCACCTGTAGATGGTGGCAATGGCGTGGTCTATATGGGCGATCTAGACGGCGGTTTCTACGCGATCTCGGCCGCAACAGGTGAAGTCGAGTGGCAAATCCAGCTTGAAGGCGGCATTCCTAGCCCCCCAACCTTGGAAGAAGGCATTCTGTATGTTGCAACCGGTGGCGGCTTCTTGTACTCAATTGATACCGCAGATGGTGCGATCAACTGGACCGCTGAACCGGAACCAGATTTTGATGACCAACTGCTTGCTAGCCCAGTGATCTTTGACTCACTCGTGATTGTCGCAACAACCAACGGTGATCAACTGGTCTACGCTTACCAAAAGTCAAACGGTACGCCTAGCTGGGTATACGAAGGGTAATTATGTTAGAACCCATTATTGTTTTATTTACAAACGTCCTACTTTACTTGTATGGCGTGCTCAACAACAGCATGGTGCTGGCACTGGTCTTACTCACAGTCGCCGTCCGCGCGATCCTAATCCCGCTTTCGGTTTACCAACAAAAGAGCCAGTCCAAAATGCAAGAATTGCAGCCTCAGATCAAAGCAATTCAAGAAAAGCATAAAGACGACCCGCAAAAGATGCAGCAAGAATTGCTTGCGATTGGGTATAACCCAGCATCGATGTTGACTGGTTGTTTGCCGTTGCTGATTCAATTCCCAATTCTGATCGCGATGTATCGTTGTATCGAACGGGCAATTCCAGACACGCCACTGCGTATGGTGAATCTCTACAACACGGTTTATCCTAACCTATTTGATAGCTTCACACGCTGGGTCCCCGTTGAGCGCAACTTCCTATGGATGGATCTGGCACAAAAAGAACGTCTATTTTTAGACTTCTTACCGTTTGGCATTCCAGTGTTGGCAATTCTTGTGGTCATCACCACCGTCTTCCAGCAAAAGATGATGATGCCAAACAATGTCGATCCTAACGACCAGACGGCGCAAATGCAACGCTCAATGATGACGACCATGCCGATTATGTTTGGGTTTATCTCATTGCAATTTGCGGCGGGGCTGTCCATTTACTTTGTAGTTGCCAACTTGGTGACAATGCTGCAAACTGCAGTGGTCAATCGGGAACGCTTCCATTGGATTGAATGGTCTCTCCCAGGCGGAATTGCAACATTCCCGTTCCCGTCATTTGCGGCGGAACCGAAAGAATTGCCAAAATCTACCAAGGCAACCGTCAAAGCAAAGCCATCTAGTGCTAGCAAGGTGACCAAGAAGGAAAACTCTGGCTCTGGCGGTAACAATTCGTCACGCAAGAACAAGAAAAAGAAGAAAAAGAAATAAGGGTTAGCCACCATGACAGAAGAAGAAACCCTACCCGTAGATTTCTCAGAAAATGCTCTACGAGTTGCAAAGGAAACGTTGGGGGACATCTTGCAAAAGATGGATGTTGAAGCCGACATTGCCGCAGCGTGGCAAGAAGGCAGCAGTGCCAATGGTGAAGATGTTATCCGCCTAGATGTGACTGGGGACAGCGAACATTTAGGGATGCTCATTGGTCGCAAAGGCGAAACCATGGGCGCGCTTGAATATTTGGTTCGCGTCATTACAGGAAATCGGCTGGAGCAATATGTCAACCTCATTGTAGATGTTGACGGCTACCGTGAACGACGCACCAAGCAATTGCAACGTCTTGCCACCCGTCTCGCGCAACAAGTTGTACGCAATGGTCGCGCGGTATCACTTGAGCCAATGCCAAGCTATGAGCGCCGCATTGTACACATTGCGTTACGCGAAAATGAAGATGTCTACACCGAAAGCGTTGGTGATGGCGACTATCGGAAAGTTGTCATTTATCTCGCCAAGTAAACGGTTGTAGCAGGCTTATTCGTCTAGAATCTGCACGAGTTTATTCGTCAGAGAGTCATTACAAAATCGTTATAACGGGCGCTGCTCCATCCGGATGCCAGCGCCCGTACTGGTATAATCGAAACAATGGAATTGGGACCACAGACTGTCTCTGAACGAGACTACGTTGTCATTGGAACCTTAACAGAAGATATCGATAAAGCTGGCAACATTCACATGGGTGGTACTGCGTCTTATGCAGCCCTCACAGCGAATGCGGTTGGTCTTGATGTCGGTGTGCTAACGGTTGCAACGCCTGATACTGATCTCAGTCAACTGGCTGCGGTTGAGGTTATTCGCCAAGATACGGCTAAAAATTCACGGTTTGAAAATGTCTATACCGAGAATGGCCGCATTCAATACTTGTATGCGCAAGCAGACAAAATTGATATCGCAAAAATGCCAGCGGTGTGGAAATCTGCGCCGATTATGCATGTCGGGCCGTTGGTCTATGAAATTGAACCAGCCCAAATTGCCCTCCTGCGCGGTGAAAACACGCTCATTGGCTTGACACCGCAAGGCTGGATGCGCAACTGGGATGAAACCGGTCGCATTCGTCCCGCTGAATGGGACGCAGCCTTTAGCACTCTACCGCAAATTGACGCGACGGTCATCAGTGCAGAAGACGTGGGACATGACTGGAACTACGTCAACAGTTGGGTGCCTTACTGCAAAATTTTGGCGGTAACACTTGGCCGCGGTGGTGTCGTCGTCTTTTATAATGGCGAGCGCCGTGAGATTCCAGCGCCAATTGTCATAGAAGAAGACGCAACGGGCGCGGGTGATGTCTTTGCAAGCGCCTATTTCAGTCATCTAGGACGTCATAAAGATCCTTGGACAGCGGCTGAATTTGCAAACTATGTGGCCGCACATTTTATTACGAAGGCTGGATTTAAAGGCTGGCCGGAAGACTCGGCTGAACGGCTAACCCTTCAACAAACTCAGGGC
>JAHDIM010000293.1 GCA_020630805.1 Anaerolineales bacterium | reverse complement strand
TTTGCCAGCTTGAAGTGATAGTCATTCATCTGAGCCACGATCTTAGGTGACCATTGCTCGGTAAAGAGCGCATGTTTTTCTACGAGATTGATTTTTTGTGGAGGCATGGAGAAATTATCAATAGTCAGTTTTCAACAGTCAATGGTCAATTGGAAGATTCGTTGACCATTGGCTGTTGATCGTTGGGAATTGACTATTCTCTAGGGGTTATCTACCGTCGACGTATCATTTTCAACGTCGGCGTCAACGGTGTCACCGGTGTTACCGGGGCCGATCACGGTGTCTGTGTCCGCACCACCGCTGATGTTGTCATCGCCAGAGCCAATGCCCCCAGTGAAGTTGTCTCCCGCAATGGTGTCATCGCCTGCGCCACCGTCGATGGTGTCATTGCCAGTCGCTGTGTTGCCGTTATCAAAGGTGACATCGCCAGTGATATTGTCGTTGCCACCATCGCCATTGATCGTGTCGTCACCGCTGCCGCTGCCATTGGAAGAGTCACCTGCAATATTGTCACCGCCATCCCCACCGTTGATGACGTCATCACCAGAGCCGTCCCCGCTTTCAGTGTCGCCATAGATCGTATCGACACCGCCGTCCCCATTGATCACGTCAGCGCCAGAGCCATCTCCCGTTTGCGAGTCGCCGTAAATCGTGTCACCATCGTCACCGCCGCTTATTTCATCATCGCCGCTGCCATCGCCAGAGACACTATCGCCAAAAATTTCGTCAATGCCCGCATCGCCGTTCAGGATGTCCTTTTCAGTGCCGTCTTCAGTTTCGTGGTCGCCAATAATGCGGTCATTATTGTCCCCGCCATTGATGGTATCCGTGCCAGCGCCGCCAATCAGCGTGTCATCGCCTTCATCACCGTCAATTTCGTCATTCCCTGCATCGCCATTGATCGTGTCAGCGCCTAGACCACCGGAAATGTCGTCGTTCCCAGCGCCACCGCTAATCTCGTCATCGCCAGCATTCCCGTCAATCGTGTCCGCACCAGCGTCACCATTGAGGGTGTCGTTATCCGCCCCGCCTTCCAGCGTGTCATCGCCAGCGCCACCGTTGAGCGTATCGTCACCATCGTAACCAATAATGGTGTCATTGCCTCCGCCACCATTGATGACGTTGTCATTGTTATTCCCGTAGATGGTGTCGTTGCAGTCCGTGCCGGTGAAGTCGTCGCTATTCACCAAGGTGCCAATTGGGTTTGGTGAACCAACCAAGTGCCACACCTGATCTGTGCAGGCTGGAACAGGATTAGGGGCCGGCAAGGCAGGGTCGGATGGGCTTATTGAGTCATCGGGAGGGCTAGAAGCACCACTTTCGACTGACGCAGAATTGGATGTCGCAGCCTCTGGTCTGGCGCTATCTACATTGAAATGGATGAGCGTGATGTCACTGCGGCACAATGGTGTCTCTGTCGCAATTTCGTAATGGACAAAGTACAACTGCATCCGCCGCGGGGATTGGTTCTCTATTGAGCTAGGGAGAAAGCGCGTCGTTTGATTGGAAAGCGCTGGGGCATAAAACTTATGCCCAAACGAGAAGTCTTTGACGACTAACAGATGTCCATCTGCATTCGCGGGAATTGCTTCCGCAGTGGATGCATAGCGCACATCAACGGTGTCTCCCCAAAAGCGCCATTCGCTACCGCGATCGATGGTGCTACAGATCGGCAGTGTCTCAAAATCGATATTCGACTCTTCAATTGCCGCTGACGCTGACCATGCCACCGCAGCCGACACTAAGATCACAAAAAAGCTGACTAAAACGTTAAAAATATATCTGGACTGAACAACACGTGTCATGCCCGTATTTTAGAGGTCAACACCCTGAATATGGGCGGCAGGACGCTAGAAGTTGGTTATAAATGCTGCAAATAAGCGCGGGGATTGTTCAAAAATTCGCGCGTGAGGGTGACATGCTCTAACGTGTCCCATTTCGCAGGTCGAATGGTGTCGCCTTCCAAATACAAAATTTGGGCGTCTGGAAACGCCATGATGATGGGCGAATGCGTGGCGATGATAAATTGCGCATCTTCAGCCACCATTTGCTTGAGCAACGTTAGGAATGTCAGCTGTCGTAATGGGGAGAGCGGCGTTTCAGGTTCGTCGAGAAGATACAACCCGCCCGGCACAAAGCGCGATTGAAATAGCTTCAAGAAGCTTTCGCCATGCGACTGCGCATCAAGGCCACCTTTGCCATAGCGTCGTTCAATAGCGCCGAGTTCACGTTCAAACGGCAAGCGGGCATTTACATCTAGGTGTTCGACTTCTTTGAAGTCTGCACGCAGTTCAGCTTGTTGCTGGGCCACGCGTTTGGCAAAGCCAAAGAAGTCTTCAGCGCGCAGAAAGAAGCCGCGCTTGGTGCGCTTCTGCCACCACGGGCGTAGATATTGCGCCAACGCACGCTGCTGCGCCAAGGTAGGATCGGTCTTGACGGGCATCGCCCCAACCGTAATCGACTGCACCATGCACGCAATCGATTCAAGTAACGTGGATTTTCCAGAGCCGTTATCACCCACCAGAAACGTCACTGGCGCGGTAAATTCCAACGCCTCTAAATTCTGAATCACTGGCAGATCAAAAGGAAAGCCGTTTAACCGTTCAGGAAAATCGCGGCGGGTAATGCGTTCGAGGAAAACCATCTGGAAATTGTCAACAGCTAATGGTCAATTCTCAATGCAAGCACTACAACAATACCCATTGATAATTGACCATTGAAAAATGACTATTGAAACGCCCCTTTCGCTAAATAATCACGAATTGGACCCGGCAGCCAGGTCAAGATATATCCTAATCGCGCGTCATTGCCGATCATATACCGGCGCCGCGGGCGGTTAGACGTCAGCGCATGTTCAACCTTGGCCGCAACGATATCTGGTGATGGCCCATGCGATTGCTTGATGATTTTGAGCAACCGTTTGACTGGCTTTTCATAGTACGTCCACATTTCATCTGGCAGCCCTTCAAACATGGATTCCGTGTCGCTGTGCGACTTCTCCCAGATTGGTGTGGCAATCCGGCCCGGTTCGATCACGCTGACCCACATCCCAAAGTCCATAATCTCAACGCGCATAGAGTCTGACATCGCTTCGAGCGCAAACTTTGATGCTGCATACGGCCCAAAGAACGGCATCGCAATGCGCCCAGAAATCGAGCTCATGTTGACAATGCGTCCTTTCGCTTTGCGCAGCAAGGGCATAAATGCTTGTGACATCGCAAAAGCGCCAGTGACGTTGACATCAAACTGCCATTGGAAACGGTCAACCGGAATGTACTCCATCGGCCCACCGACAGCAATGCCAGCATTGTTGACAAGGCCGTGCAAGCCATCGTCTCCAACAGCGTCTGTCACAGTCTGAACGGCAGCATCAATCTGCTCCTGCTTGGTGACATCCAAAATCAAAGGGATAAGCCGTGCATCTGCGGCCTGCAGCGCCTCGCCATCCACAGGTTTACGTACGCCCGCAAACACGCGCCAGCCACGGTCTGCGAGCCAGAGTGCGCAGGCTTTGCCAATGCCGGTTGAAGCTCCAGTGATGACGACGTTTTTCATAGAAGTGTTGGTTACAAATTAGGGGTTGGATGTTGGGTTGGGCTAATTTTACAGCTTGCACTTTTATCGGCCACAACGCCATTTACCGAATTTTTCCAGTTTTGCCCGTAAAAACTGGGTGTAACTGGAACTTGATTACAGCTTATGCCCAATTTGAATGTCGTGAAAATCCTATTATTTGGCTATCAGAAAACAACACGCGTTACGCACCGCCGGACGCACACCTCAAAAGGAATTGACCATCATGACTCAGCTAATCAACTCAATCGCCACAGTCGCAAAACGCTTCGCACCGGTTCCAACCGTTGTCATGCCATCGCTCACCATCAACACTGTGCGATAACACAACAGTAGCGCAGAACTTGTGTCATCCCGACATTTCGGGATTAGTAAAAACGAAACCGTAATTGCTCAGCAGAGGCCTCACATACGCAAAAGTTCAACTTTATTAGGTATTCATTGTGGTGGCAATTAAGTGCAAAAGTTGAACTTTTTGTGCGCTGCTGAACAGTTGCACAGAAAGTAATTGGTAGGAGAAAAAGTAGGTAATGTTCACCCATAAGAAAGTACTCAAATATACGGCGTTGACTGCCGTTACCGTCGCCCTGATGTTTGGCATCACAACAAATATATACGCCGTCGATCGCTCTGCGCCTAAAATTGCCCCACCGGCTCCCGTAGCGCCAGTAGCGCCAGCAGCCCCCGCAGTTCCGGCGGCTCCAACAGCGCCAGCGGCTCCAACGCCTAAAGTTGACACCCCGAAACAAGATGACGATCCGGCACCAGCGCCACCTGTTGTAATAGACCTTGGTTGTGATCCAGGGGCGCGAATGTACAACAGTGTTGATGTCAGCATTGTAAAAGCTGGTGGCGTGTACACCGACCCGACAAAAATGCGCTTGCATATAGATTGTGGCACGCCGGTGATTGCGTATCTGCACAGCAATAACGTCCTCAAGATCTATTTGGCGAAAACCCTAAAAATGACAGAAACCAGCGTGGATGTGCTCAATCAGGCCAGCGCGGGAGAGGTCATCATTCCAACGGAAGACGGACTTGGAACGGTCACACTCAAGCCGTTTCAGTGGGGCATCTTATCTGCCACTGTAGAACACCCTTCCGGCAATAATGGCATGCCCATGGAAACCAAAGTGATGTGGGGTCATGACGAAAATCCATCAGACTTTTAGTTACCTTGCTATTTAGATGAATGGCGTTGCGTATCAAACGGTGTGCAACGTCGTTTTTATTTAAGGGAG
>JAHDIM010000292.1 GCA_020630805.1 Anaerolineales bacterium | reverse complement strand
CTTAGTAGCGCGAACGACACCTGCTTTAGTATGCATTCTGGTGGCGCGCGAGGGATCAGACTAAGTGTTCAGTGGCTGAAGCTCTTGAAGTGCAAAGCCTGATCCTAGCGGCTAAGCCTTACTTTCGGACACGCGCGATGTTTTTGACTACTTTATCCCAGCGCAAACGCGTAGCGGCAAGCCTTACCTGCGGACAGGATGACGATTCATAGCTTCTGAGCTAGCAGAACTGCTTAGCTTGATGCGTATGCGACATGGCTAGCCATGTCACTACGATTGCATACACTCCTCAGTTAACTGAGACTCGGGTGATTAAAAAGACAATGCTTGTCTGGTACCCAACAGGATGCCTAAGATCTAACTTTCGGTCCCTGTGTCATCTTGATCACGTCCAAAGATGCGTCGGCGATATTCTTTGATGGTTTCTTTCTTGAAGTCAGCCGCAACAATGACCGGAAAGCGTGGGGCTTCGCGCTTATTGGTCAGCGCATGTCGCAAATTGCGTAGACCTTGCCGAACTTCTGAGACGTAGGAATACTGCTCCCATTCGAACCCGAACGTGGCAGCTAGGGACTCTAGCCGAGCATCGGTCAAGAAATTTTCATTGGCTAGACTGTTTGAGGCAAAGCCATAGGCACTTTGGAATTGCGCTTCACGGTCGGCAACCATTTTCAGGCCACTTTCTTTGTGTTTGTAAACAGGGGTATCCATAATTGCTAGGGCGCCTAAATCTGTTCGCACCCGCAGAGCCTCGGCCAGACTGATCTCGTAGTTTTCACTGTAATGCAGGGCTGCGTTGAAGACGACCAAGTCAAACTGATCGCTTTCAAATGGCAGATGATCAAACTCGGCTTGTACGGGCAGGATGGGGGCATCGTAGTGGATGTGTGCCCCTAAGCCGTCGCGAGCGGAGAGACCCAGATCGACTGCGACTGCAAGATGATTTACCAGACTCACGTTATAGCTGAGCCAGCCATTGCCCGCCCCCAGCTCCAGCACTTTCAATTGGCGCTCTTTGTCTTTTTCCAGCTTGTACAGAATCGAATCCATTAGGACGCGAAAGCTATTATGGCGTTGTAACCATTCCGCACTGCGTTTGCCCGTGATGTCCTGATGCGGCAGTTGCCGATAGTAATTGGGATCATGGCTACCTCGCTCTTCTGCTGTGCGGACAGCTTCATATTCTTTTAGAAACTGAGAAAAATGCGCCTCCCGACTTGGATGCAGCATGCGCCAGATGCCGTCCTGTTTGCGGTACAGCGCTTGGTCATCTGGGCATTGTAGGGTGTGGTCGTCTACATAATCCAGCTGCGTATGGGTTAGCGGACATGCAAAGCGGATTGAGCCAAAATGGTTAGACATGGATGGGAATTGCTTAATGGTTGAATTGCTTAATTGGTGAATGGTTAAGGCCGTTCCAAGGAATTAAATCCCAAGTTGTCGTAAATTTTCGTGTAGCGACATGGCGCGCCATGTTACTACACGAAAACGAGAATCGGATTGCATTTCTTGCAATAGCCTAAGACTATTCGCTCTCTGTGATGCAAGTTGCCAGCGAAGCGCATTGCGTTTTACCCTATAAACCGCATGGTCAAGATGTAGAAGTCTCCCCACCGCTTGAAGGGCGCACGGGTGGACAGCGCATCATCTAAGGTGACTAGGGCATTGTAAAGCCGCGGACGACGGCGGGCAAATGCATTGTTGTCGGCCGTGGGCGTGACTAGCGAGAGGGCTTCACACTCTACAAACTCAAAGCGAGCGTTGAATAGCCGTTGAACAGCGGTCGCGTCATGATACCAAGTTCGAAAGTTTACGCCTTCTACATTGGCCATGACGCCGTTTTTCTGCCAACGCCGTAATCCAACGCTGCGATCTTTCACGGTGAGTAGCAGCTCCCATGGACAAAAACGCGGCATGATGACCCACGTTACCGTTCCCTGTGGCTTGAGTAAAGACGGCAGTTGGGCCACAACCGGACCCAGATCTGCAATGCAATTGAGGCCGCCAGAATTTGAATAAATTGCGTCAAATGGCGCGTGCTGGGCTGCTGTTAATTGTGTGAAGTCAAGCTGTTGCGCACTTAGCTGATGCGCTAGCCGTTGGGTCGCAATCTTAGTTTGGATCTCACTGACCATGGCCGGAGCCAAGTCAGTTGCGTGTACTGTGTAGCCCCGGTTGACCATTGCAACGGCATCTAGCCCAGTGCCGGCATTCATTTCCAGCAAGTGGCTGCCCTTAGCAACGTGACGCGCAATGTGGTCATACACTTTGGTGCGCATTCGGGTGAGGTTGACATGGTCTTCGCCGAAGGCATCATAGACGTTTGCTTTACGATCAAATGCGGCTGAGACCTGTTCAGTGTGGGGCGCTGTCATTCTGTTTGCGGCGATGGGGTCGCTGCATCGGCATAGGTCATTGGTGCGGGCAGCGAAATATTGCCTGACCCTTGCGCTGCTAAATTGCGTAAGCGCCGTCGTAATCTGGGTAACTGAGCAAAACGCACCAAACTCTTGGCAAGGTTGCTGATGTGTTGCAAGGTCCACTGTTGTGGCGAATGCCACACTGCTTGCCACTGCCACCATGCTTTTCTAGCCCGATACTCCGTATGAACAACTGTGTGCAGGTGTCGATAAAACGCCGTCGAAAATGGCCCGTGATACAGCATGTCCAGATCGGCGGAGTCGGTCCAGTTTTGTTTGTCGCGCAGCTCTGCTTTGACCGACTCGTGAAATTTTGTGCCCGGCAACGGATACGACACGGAAATACCAATATCGTCTGGGCGGCAATCGCGTACCATTTGTAGCGTTTTTTCGATGTCGGCAAATGTTTCCCCCGGATAGCCAAACTGCAAGAAAAACGCGACGTTGACATCGTGTGTATGTAGTTGTTCGGCTGCTGCGTAAATTTGCTCCACACTGGTGCCTTTTTCCATCGCGTTCAGCACGTGTTGGGCACCTGACTCGGCCCCAATCCACACAATGTCACAACCGGCGCGGGCTAGCGCTTCAGTGTTTGCGGCATCTCGCACAATGAGGTCTGCTCGACTGAGACATTTGAAGGGAAGCTGCGCGTTTTTCGCTTCAACAGCGGCTGCAAAGCGTTTGAACCAGTTGGGCTTTAGCCCCATGATGTCATCGGCAAACCAAATATGGTCTGGGGCGTATGTCGTCTTGAGCCACGCGAGCTCTGCTGCAACATTTTCGGGGCTGCGGGCATTGTACCGTTGACCCCAGATCGGTTTGGCGCACCAGTTGCAGTGATAGGGACAGCCGCGGGTTGTGACCATGTTCATGGAGAAATACCCGTGCCGTTGCAGCCAAATCTCACGGTAGCGTTCGACATCGATCAGATCCCAGGCGGGAAACGGTAACGCATCCACATCTTTGATGGGCGGACGACCTGCAGTCCGTTGTGGGGCTGGTGTCTGATACGCCAAGCCGGAAATCTGGGTTAGATCTGTTTCTGGCGTTTCAGTTAGCGCTGCCAGTAATTGGACTAAGGTGGCTTCGCCTTCACCAAGCAGTACATAGTCAGCGCCTTGATCTAGGTAGTGTTGCCAATGATCGGTGGCGTCTGAACCACACACAATGGTGATGGCCTGCTGCGCTTTGGCTTGGGCCAACATTTCAAACGCGGCCTCCCTCATGTTGGACAGGCACATCTTAGACAGATAGTTGAAATTGTCTTCAAAGATGACGGCAAACCGTGGTTGATGTGTTCGCAGCGCTGCGTCCCATTCTGCTGTCGATTGCGCCAGCATCGCGTCGAACAGTTCAACTGAGTATCCCGCTTCACGGACGACACTGGCTGCGTACATGGTGCCAAGCGGGGGGTAGGGCATCATTGCTGCCTGTAGTTTGGGATCAAACCGTAGGTAATAGGACTGCCCAAATAAGACGGTGGTCATGATTGCCGTTGCTCCAGCGTGTTAAGCCGTTCTCTAAATTGCATCATGACCCGCTGTTGATGGAGATCAAAGTGCCCTTTGCAGCGGGTTGGGCTGAAATTACTTTCATCAATGCTGTGTTGCGCGGCGTGGAACTTACGGATTTTACGCTGCATTTCCCAAGCTTCGATGCGATTTCCAAGGTGTCCAGAGAATAATTTTTCAAACAGTGTTTTGCTCCAATGGGCTTGCTCAGGTACTTCCCATTGTTGGGTCAGACATGGCGCGCCGTTGGCATTGGGCAGATAGGTTGTAACCCATGCGTTTTCGCGACGTAACTCCGTATAGACAGGTAGTCCAAAAATGGGCACCATTTGAGCGATTTCACGCGCAACATAGAGGTTTTGTTGTTTGGTGGCTAAAGCGTCTGTGCTCATGAAAAAGTTTGGACATAAATTGATGTTTTGCCAGCGGGCAACATAAACAATCCCGATGACTAGCATCCGTGTCAGCCAAAGCCGCTTGGCTTGCGTGACAATGAGCAGGTCAATATCTGGATTGTCCGCAATGTTGTTCATTGCCAAAGACCCTGTAATTGCAATCATCCGTACGCCGGGAAGATGGCGCAGAACACGCCCATAGCGTCGCGCCTGTTGCCAAAGTCTCTCAACGGCAGACTCAAGCTGGTCAGATTGACAAAGGTTAGCGGGCAAGCTGTGTTTAGGCAGCTCACCGTCTAAATTGATTTCCAGATAGCGTCTTAACTGTGGCTCGGTTAGGGGACAATCAAAAATGTCTGCGTAGGCCTGAACTCGCTGGATGGCGGTCGGGAGGTCGAAAGGTGGCGAAGTTGCAGGCATTGGGGAATTTTATACCTGTCGTATGGGTGTTTGCAGACTTACGCATGAGAAGGCGCTTAATAGGTGTCAG
>JAHDIM010000291.1 GCA_020630805.1 Anaerolineales bacterium | reverse complement strand
GTGACTGAAACGGACAACGGCAATGCAGTTGCCGTGAGTGCAACCGATGCCGGTGTTGTCACAATTGACACCTTGGCTGTTGAAGACAGCGTGACCGTTACCGTCACATTTGACATCAGCACAGACACCACTGGTGACGTCACCAACTACGCTGAAATTAGCAGCGCCGATGATGACACTGACCCAGACAATGTGCCGCCAACCGACTTTGACAGCACGCCAGACAGCGATAATCAAAACACGCCGGGTGAAGAAAACCTTGACTACGTCGATGATGATCTTGACAGCACCGATCCAGATGGAAACGGCACCGGCGACGAAGACGACCACGATGGGGCGGTTGCGTCAATCGGGGCATTAGGCTCAATTGGCGACCGCGTCTGGGATGACGCCAACGGTGATGGTGTGCAAGACGATGGCGAAACCGGCATTGCCGATGTAACCGTCACGCTCTATGACGCAGACGGTGCTGAAGTTGCGACCACCACTACCGATGAAAACGGTGAGTACCTGTTCGCTGATGTCTTGCCAGGCGTTTACTCAGTTGGATTTGATCTGACTGACTTGCCAAACGGCTATCTGATTAGCCCGCAAAATGCGGGTAGTGATGACGAGGCCGATAGCGATGCTGATCCAAGCACTGGGGAAACAACCCGCTTCACGCTAGACGTTGGCGAAAATGACTTGAGCTGGGACTTGGGTGCCTTCCCAACGGGCGAGATTGGCGACTTTGTCTGGTTCGATCTGAACGCGAATGGTATTCAAGACGCTGGTGAAACGCCACTCGGTGACGTGACTGTCGAACTCTTGGATGGCAACGGGCGGGTCTTGGCTGAAACAGTGACCAATGCTGAAGGTGGATATGAATTCGTCGGACTGGCACCAGGTCAATATCAAGTTCGGTTCGTGGCACCAGACGGTTTTGGGTTCACGATGACAGACAAAGGCAACGATGATACCCGCGACAGCGATGCAGATCGTGCGACTGGTTTGACCCAGATTGTCACGTTGGCTGCTGGCGAAATCATTGATACGCTAGACGCTGGTTTAGGCTCTGGTTCTGTACTGGCAGCGATTGAAGCCGCCGCAGCAGCACAGCCTGCACCAACGGCAACGCCAATGCCAGTTCAGGCGCAAGCAGCCACTGCGGTACCAACTGCAACGCCAACGGCGACCCCAGTACCGCAAGTGGAAGGGGCGCAACAAACGCCGTCACTGTTCCCGCTACAAATTAGCAAGCAAGTCTCAGTAGCAATTGCAGCTGTTGGTGACACGTTGGTCTACACTGTCAATGTCACCAATCCGAACAGCACGCCGATTGACAATGTAATGATCTTAGATGTGCTCAGTCCAAAATTGGACTACGTGACGGCAAGTAGCACGAAGGGCAATACTAGTTATGATGGCAGCACCCGCACTGTACGTGTTGATGTTGGTCAGATGAGTGTTGGCGAAACTGTGGTCTTGACGATCACCGCCAAGATCAATAATGGCGCTGTTGCACCAGACCGCATTGATAACACAGCGCAGACTATGGGCGACAATGTTCCAAGCGTCAACTCGAATTTGGTCTCAACACAGTTGATCCCAGACCAAATTCCGACGACTGGTGAGTTGCGTGCAGATCCGTCTGTTCTAGGACAATGGATTGCACTAGGCATGCTTGTAGTGATGTTAGGCGCTGGCGTCGCGTTTCGGAAGTTCTTTTTCGGAGCCGAAGCATAGTCTTCTAACGGCTAGTCTTTAGTAAAAGCGGTTGACACTTTTGTCTAAGTGTCAACCGCTTTTTTGATTCCGATTTAGTCTGAATTTGAAAGTAATTTAGAGATATTGAGAGGTTTGGGTTTCAAACATACGGCTTCTCAATGTGCGGTAATACTGCTGTTTTGCGCGTAATTATGCACAATCGATGGGTTGTTTACTGCTTTATGTTGCAACCAAATATACAAACTATTTGCATACGAAATGTAAGCGTTTCTTTTATTGGAACAACAATACCATTCGCTTACAGTATTAGTAATCAAGTAATAAGTTGTTACATATTCTAATTTTATTCGTAAAGGTATTTCAAATGAACATTCTCGCATCTTTCCGCTCACAAGTCGTTCGCGTCGGTATGGCTGCCACATTTGCTTTCGTGTCTATGGTTCCAGCAACAGCTGCATTTGCTCAAGAAGACGCAGGTAGTTTGTCAGACACTGCAATTGCAAGTTGTGAATTGCCCGAAGCTAACAATGGAATTGGCACTGGCACCATTGGATATTGGAAGAACCATGCAAAAGCATGGCCAGTAGACGTTATTGAAATGGGCGCTGAGGACTACGAAAAAGCGGACGCTATCAAGATTATGAAGCTCGATGGGCGCCGCGACAAAGCTATCGATCTATATGCACAATTGGCTGCTGCAAAGTTGAATGTACGCATTGGTGCCAGCAGTGACTGTATTGTAGAAGACATCGTAGCCGCTGATGAATGGCTGGCTGAACATGGGATTGGTAACAAAATTAGCGCCGACTCAGCTGAGTGGAAGGCGATTGAAGACACCTTCGAACGCTTAGACGCTTACAACAATGGCGAACTGTGCGCTGTCCATCGTGATGACAACGATGCTTTAGAAGGCCGTGCACTGCGGGCTGCAATGGCAGAATTCGAAGCTGAACTTTTTGAAACATTGGACGCTGTCTATGCCTCACTCGCAGACTTGGATGCTGCTCACTCAATTGAAGTTTTGTTTGAAGAAGACTGCACACCAGTGAAAGCACCGCTGGAATCAATTGCAGGATAAGCTCTCCACAGAAACAATGACTAAGCATTCCTGTCTCTTGGAATGCAAAAACAAAAAACGGCCTACTCAAATGAGTGGCCGTTTTTTGTTATTTAGCCTGAGTTCTGGATAAGCAGTGTCTTCCGAATTGAACGCATTTCTAATACTTGAGAGCTATAGAGGAGGCTGAGCTTGTCGAAGCTGGGCATGATCATACTCGCAACCCGGCTAGCGGACAAGCCTTACCTCCGGACGACAGGCTCAGCCTACCAAATATAGCTCGCGTAATATATTCAAAAGCGTTATCCAGAACTCAGGCTATTTATGCCTTGTATTTGTAGGGTCCAACGTTTTAGCCAATATATAGTGGTTAGAAAGAGGTTTGTAATTGCTTAAGAGGATCAAAGATTCCTATATCAGGGCTAAATATTCACTAAATAGATAGCAATTTATACTGAACATGGATTTATTGGTATTTGTAATTCTTATAGGTGTTTAGTGACAATTCCCCGAAATATCCTCCGTAAACTTTTCTTTGTCTCAGTTTTTGTCTTGACAATTCCAGCCGCCGCTTATGCGCATGATAACTATTTCATTACGCTTGATATGGACGGCATTGATGATGTTCCAGCTCAGTCTGACATTTCACAAATGGGGTTTGATACCTCACACAAACTCGAAGATGATCCGTATTACTCTGTAATGTGGAGCTTCGATGATACGTCTTATTCCGGTGGAAACTCCGGTGACGGCTGTGCGTTCTTTGACGCAGATGCAGACGGATATTCTGACTTTTCATTGTGTGCTTCGTTTGGCGGTGCCCCGGTTGAAATGGAAGCCGTTACATTATATGACTGTAAAGACAGTGAACCCCGCAACGACGCTGGGGCACGCTGTCCCTTTACAGGCGGTGGCGGCGATGGCTCCAACGGCATTATTGCCGAAGACGCTGACAATGATGGCGTGTTAGATGGTCTCAACTCTAATTGCTCACTGTCTACCACCGATGTCGATCCTTTTGACGGTGTTGGTACCCACAGCTCTGGCGGTGAACAAGACTCCACGTTTGATACCTATATCTATTGTGATCTGTATGTCGACGAACTAGTAGAACTTGATGGCGACATTCCAGACAATGTCACATTGTCGAATGTTTGTAGCTTCACCTCGCTAGATCCGAGTTCAGAACGCAAAGACTGTGTGGTCAACGGGGGGCTTGCTTGGCTTCAAATTGTGAAGAATGCAGACCCAGATGACGGCACCCAATTTGATTTCACTTTAGATGGCGATCCGTTTGTGAGTCTCAACGGGACTGAGACAAGCTTTGAAATGCCAGTTCAGCCAGGTACCTATACATTGGCTGAAGCCGCAGTTGAAGGTTGGGAATTAGATCCAGAAAACCCGCCAACCTGTGACAATGGCAATGACCCCGCTTCACTAACGCTTGAGTCTGGTGGTCTAGTGATTTGTACTTTCAACAATATATTGGCTGTGGATGCACCGGTGCTGTCATTAGACAAAACTGCGACGCCTGAAACATTGCCAGAGCCGGGCGGTGAAGTGACGTTCAATATTGTCATTACGAATGACTCCGAAAGTGATGCAACGCTAGACACGCTAACAGACTCTATTTATGGCGACATTACTGATACTGAAAATCCGTTGTTTGAGAGCACCACCTGTGAACTAGGCGGCACAATTGCAGGCGGTGGCGGAACATATTCCTGCTCATTTACAGCAAATGTGACCGGCGAAGCCGGCTTTGAAGAATTGGATGTAGTCACAGCAATAGCCTCTAACCTTGCTGGCTCAGACGAAGCCAGCGATGATGCCACTGTTACCATTACAGACGTTGCTGGTGCGTTGACAGTTGACAAAACTGCTAGCCCAACTGCGGTTCCTGAAACCGGGGGCGATGTCACGTTCACAATTGAAATTACAAATAGCTCACTAACCGATACGGTGACAGTCGAGACGCTTGTTGACTCAGTCTATGGTGATCTAACCGAAGACTGTGAATTGCCAGTGGATTTGGCACCGTCAGAGTCAACGA
>JAHDIM010000290.1 GCA_020630805.1 Anaerolineales bacterium | reverse complement strand
TGCTCATTCTCGGTTACCCTGGCATTGGTGGCGATACGATCACGGCGACCACTGGCGTTGTCGCGGGCTTCACCCAACAACGTGGTGTCAAAGGTCGCGCTTATATCAAGACAAATGCCACCATGGCTGGCGGTGTGAGTGGCGGCATGGCACTCGATGAGCAAAACCGCGTGATTGGTATTCCGACGGAACTTGGCTCTGGCGACGCTGACACCGATGCAGTCGACTGCCGCTTCTTGGCCGACACCAATGGCGACGGCAGCATTGACGAAGGTGATGTTTGTGTGCCAACGGGCGGTTTCATCAATGCTTTGCGTCCGGTGAATCTGGCACTTCCACTGATTGCGGAAGCCAAGGGTACGCCACTGTCTGAACTTGCGCCAAGTATTGCGGCTAACAATGCCGAAGACAACTCTGCTGAAACCTCAACAGTCTCGCAGGCCCCACCAGACTTTAGCGATGCCTTTGGCTTTGACACCTTCCAAAACGACAACTCTTCTGAAGCGTGGGACTATGTGGATGAACACACCCGCGCGGAAGTTGTGAATGGAGTCATGGAAGTTGAGGTGATTGAAGCCGGCTGGGTGAGCAATAACTGGTGGGAAGACGACTTCGGCGACATCCTGCTTTCGATTGAAGCGCGCCAAGTGGATGGCGCTTTCGGTGACGGCACCATGAGCCTGATGTGCCGCGCCAGTGACATTGACAATATGTACGCCTTTGACATTTCTAACGATGGTTGGTTTGCCATTTGGAAATTAGAAAATAGCGACTGGGCGACCTTGGTAGACTGGACTCAGACTGCTGCTATCAACCAAGGGGATGCTTGGAACACCATCCAAGTGGCGTGTGTTGGGAATACGCTGTCAATGTGGGTGAATGATCAATTCTTGATTTCAATCGAAGACGATACTTTCTCTTCAGGGGACGCTGGCTTTGCTGGTGGGTCGTTTGAGGAAAATAATACGAACTTTGAGTTTGACAACTTCCAGCTTGCGCTGCCGTAGAGGCGTAATGACATGATGCATCATGTCGCGATTTGAATCAAAAACGCCTGTAAACACAGGCGTTTTTGATTTAAGCGATGAGCTATTGCGCAGAAAAATTCGTTACTGCTAGCCAACCCGAACGCACGGGTGTCATACATTCGACGCTGCTCAGTACAGGTCTCATTAGGAGACAATGGTTTAGAAAATAGCGTTGAATTATAAAGAGATCCCGCTGCACGATGGTTCTATTGACTTATATGCAATTCGTTCGCATCGGGATGACGTAACTGCTGTCGTTTCAGCTAGCAGAATTGCTTAGCTTAATGCCTATCACGCCTGTAAACACAGGCGTTTTTTTGTTTCACAAAACTGTTATCCTGCAGCCCAAGCTTCGGTGAGTTCCCACAGCTTTTCTTGCTTGGCTTCGTCTAGCATTTCAGACTTGGGCTTGCGGGCTTTTTTATCATCGAAATATTGGCCGCTGACGCCAGTGACCTCGTCTGAAAGCGCTAGGTGTAGGCTTGTGGCGGCGCCTTCTTTTGAAGAGATTCCCATCACAGAAAAAGCCACTTTGATGAGCAAGCTGACAAACCAATTATTGTCTGACTGCCCAAAATTAGATTTCACCAAACCTGGGTGCAGCGCATTGCTAGTGACGCCAGTATTGGCTAAGCGCCGTGCCAAGGCATTGCTGAACAGAATGTTCATGGCTTTGCTTTGCCCATAAACAGGCATGGTTTTGTACGCTTTCTGTGCTTGAAGGTCATCCCAATTGACACCTTGCGTGTGTGCTAGCGAAGCAACATTAACGATGCGTGCCCCCCAGTCAGGATTTTCTGCTGCGGTATCTTTCAGCAGTCCTAGCAAGGCATTGGTTAAGACAAACGGTGCCACATGGTTCACCGCCAGCGTCATCTCCAGACCATCATCGCTTTCACGACGGCTGCTGAACATTGACCCAGCATTATTGACCAAAATATCTAGCCGTTTGTGTCGGGCTAAAAATAGTTCGGCGGCGGTCTTTACCGCATCAATATTGCTGAAGTCTGCCACAATGTAGTCTAGCTTGGTATTTCCCGTTTCCGTGCTAATGCGCTGAACGCAGTCTTTGAGCTTGTCTTCATTACGACTGATAAGGGTTAACCCTAGACCGGCGTGCGCAATCCCCAGTGCGGTTTCATAGCCAATGCCGCTGGTCGCACCGGTCACAATGCAGTGTTTCGCTTGTAAGGTGTTCATGTCTGAAGTATAGCGTCTGAGATTTTATTTTGCAGGTAATAGACACAGAGTCTACGAAAATGACAGCGAATTTGGACAAAGTGATGTTTAGCGGCATTTATACTCGTGATACACTGAAATCGCAGCTTTCAATAAGATCATCGTCCAGTTTGCTCTCTAATTTAGTTTAGGTATGCAATGCAGCAGTTAGACAATTGGCAATCGCGCGCACTCACCCGCATTTTCCAAGTTTGGAGTGCAGTGTGTTTAGTGTTGCTTGTGATTGGGAACGTATTTGCGTATAGCACAATAGTTGTTAACCTAACGTTCGTTTCGATGCTGCTGGCTTGTGGGATCAGCCTCCTGTTAGTACGCCGTGGGCAGCGGCGCTTTGCAATCTATTTTCTGGCCGCCATGTTCTACATTGGGTTGAGCATTGCAATGGTCTTTCGGGGCGGGCTGGAAACCCCAGCTGCCATGTACCTCGTGTTGCCTGTAATTCTGCTTGGGCTAATGGGCTCTCCTCGCGACGGTATCGTTGCATTTTGTCTGTCAGTTTTCATCTTTGTTACTTTCTTTGTCTTATTTCGCCAAGATATTGTTGCGCGCCCCAGCATAGACTTTGTCCCAGCGGCTTGGCTAGTTGGGTTAATTGGCTTGTCCAGCATTACCTTGGCATTGTCTTATTTTTCTTCACGCGCTAATGATCACAGCACCAAGACGATTTCGCATCAGGTAGCGCAGTTACGACAGCAGCGTGACAGTTTGCATCAGCAACTGAGCACTATTCAGCAAAGTGAACAGCGCTTTAGATTTCTGCTAGAAAATGCAGGCGATGCCATTTTCATTTATGACATTGATGGCAACATTATTGATGCCAGTGAAAAGGCATGTGCGAGTTTGGGGTACACCTATGCTGAAGTGCGCCAGATGAACATTAGCAGACTTTTGACCGATGCTGAATTGAATACTGTGCGCGACCAAATGCTGATTCAGTCCTCAGAGGTTTCGTCTGTGATCCGACATGACTTTCATCGACGGCGGAGCGGTGAAACGTTTCCGGTTGAGTCGCGCGTTTCGGTTGCTAAAATTGATGGCAAGCACGTCTTCATCAACATGTCGCGCGACATCTCTCAACGCATTGAAACCGAGCGTTTGCTAAATCAGGCACAGCGAATGCAAAGCCTTGGGGTGCTCGCGGGAGGAGTGGCCCATGACTTCAACAATTTGTTGGTGGCCATGCTGGGGCAGTCGTCTTTGGCACTGCGCTTGACACCGGTTGAAAGTCGTTCGCGTCAACCCATTCAAAAAACCATCGATGCCGCCGAAAAGGCCGCTGCGCTCACCCGGCAAATGCTGGCGTTCTCTGGACGTGGGCATTTTGAAATGCAGCAACTAGATCTGAACAAGTTGGTGCAAGAAAACTATGACTTGTTGCGCGTGTCTATTCCGCAAGGTGTCAATTTCATTTCAAAGCTTGATGATGATGTTCCATTTATTGTGGGTGACACCAGTCAAGTCCAGCAAGTTGTAATGAACCTCATCATCAATGCGGGGGAGGCGGTAGATCCTGTCGCAGGTATGATTCGGGTAAACACCCGGCGCCAATACATTACGACGGAAGACATTCGTTACCAGCCATTCACCACAACGCCGTTGGAACCAGGCGAGTATGCGGTGTTGGAAGTGAGTGACAATGGAATTGGCATGTCCGAGGAAACCATTGAGAAAATTTTCGATCCGTTCTTCACGACAAAGAAAACAGGGAATGGACTTGGGTTGGCTGCGTTGCTTGGAATTATCCGTGGGCATAAAGGTGGGCTAACAGTCTACAGTGAATTGGGACAGGGGACTGTCTTCAAAGTGGTGCTTCCAGCAACTTCCGTTGGCTCAGTGTCACCCCAGACTACAACAGCCAACCTCAACACTGCTGAACTTAAGGGCCAAGGTCTTGTGCTAGTCATTGATGATGAAGAACTTGCCCGTATTACTGCCGCCGACATTCTGACGGAAACAGGCTATGATGTCGTGATGGCAGAAGATGGGCGGTCTGGCCTAGAGAAACTGTTTGACTATCAGGACGAGATAGGGCTAATTCTGTTGGATCTAAATTTGCCCGACATGAAAGCGGGGGACATCCTCAACCGCATTCGACGGTTGTCTGAAACGGTGCCAGTGGTGTTAGTATCTGGCTATAACTATTCCGAGGCAATGGCGTCTTTGCTAGGGCGCTCTTACGTTGCATTCCTTCAAAAGCCTTACACTGCCTTAGAACTCCAAAGTGTGACAAAATTACATATTCGGCTGCCAGGCTAGCCGCTCCGTGCTGACTCCGAAAAAATGATAAAGAATCTCCAAATTTGACTCAAAATATGAGTCGAATTCGCCATTTTTTAGCCAAAAACAACCTGATATCTGAAATCAAGCTGCTGATGAGGTGTTTTTTAAATCCATAGGCAAACATAGGCTGTAGGGCGCTAGACTCGCTGAAAATGCCTTATTTTAAGTCGATTTTTGCGTATAGGGCGTAAAAATCGACATTTTGAAGGGTGTATGTCTTATAGGATGAGCCTAGGTTTAACGCGAAGACACGTTCGACTTTGCTCAGTGCAAGCGCAGAGATC
>JAHDIM010000289.1:2196-4855 GCA_020630805.1 Anaerolineales bacterium | reverse complement strand
ACATTCCAGCCAGCTTGAGTCGGGTTGTCACGGTCGATTTTGCCAGCGGCGAAGGACATGGTTGAAATCAACACGTCTGGCAAGTAATCATTGTTGTGTTCAAACAGCTCAAAGCAGACGGGCCAACCATCGGTTTGATCTTTGAGCGAGTAAGTGAACACGGCCAACGCATTCATGCCCTGTGCTTTGATTTCGTTGATGATTGCATCGACAAAGTCCGTGTTGCCTGTTAGCCAATGCGAACGATAAAACACCACGCCCACGGTTGCTTTGGTTGTGTCGTATTCTGTTTGTAACCACTCGGCTTGGGTGTAAGTGCGCCCCGCTTTGTAGATTCCATGCCGCGGTTGCGGCGTAGGCAAGTCTGATCCAAACGCGGTGATTAGCAAATTGTCTGCCAGATAACGGAACATGTTACTGATGTTATCTTTGCCGCTATGCGTCAGATAGGCATAGGTGTCATGGATCACTGGCACAGGCACATTGGAAACCGCTGTCAGTTCAGGATCAAGATCGGCCGTCCCAGAGACACAAATCAGGTCTTTGTTTTGCTCGCGACACATGCGCACTAAGGTGTCGAATCCTAATCGGAAGCCAGCCTGTCCACCAATGATCCGCGCGACAACGACCTGTGCCTTGGGTAAATTCCGAATCAGAAAATCGACAAACTCTGCTTCCGTTCGAAAACGATTGAGATTCTCAGCAAAGATCGGTGGAAAATCTTCAGGATAGTCTGGCTGCACTTGCGAGAGCGCCAATAGATCCGTGTCTGCTTGGGTGAGGAATAAAAAGCCAGCGTCACCATCAAACGGTTCTTCTTCAACTGGTGTATTTTGATGGCTCTGTGCTGAAACTTCACTCCAAGTGAAGTAATCGAACGTGCGCTCTTCTAAGAGTTTTGGCAACGGCACCATCGGCGACTCTTCTGGATCAACTTCCAGCATCGCTTCAATATAGTCATAGATCGCCGTTACCAGCTTCGGATCATTGATCCCTTGGAAGCCGATGAAGCGGCCATCGAAAAACAGCGTTGTCACATTGGAAAGTGGACACGGCCCCAAGCATCCCGCCTGCGTCAGATGCACCTTATTGCGCAACTTCCGCCCTTCCCATTCATTGTGATACTGATCCGTCGGCACCGGCGCAAAGCCACGCTCAACAATCCCACAGCAGCAGCCTGTAGAACAAACTAACAATTGCCCCCGGTTGAGCGGCACATTGATGTAGCGGCCATCTGGGCGGAGAACGCGATTTGGGCGGCGGGTGATTTTGTGTTTAGTCATAATTTAGAAGGGATCTAATTCGTACCGTGTAATGCGTAATGTGTTAAGGAAGATGTTTCGAGCAATAGCTAACATTAGTAAGCTGCAATGTCTGCGAAGCTAACAACATTGTCCTAAAGCGCTTACGCATTACACCTTACGAATTCACTCAATACTCCACCCCAGCCTGCGCTCTAATCCCCTGCGTATCAAACGGGTGCTTGATGTTACGCATTTCGGTGACGAGGTCGGCATATTGGACGAGGTCTGGCACGGCATAGCGGCCGGTGATGACCAAGTGCAGCATTTCAGGTTTGTTGTCTTGCAGCCAGTCGATGACTTCGGCGGTATCTAGCCAGCCATAGTGCAGTGGATACGTGAATTCGTCCATGATGAACATGTCATAGTCCCCGCTGGTAATGTGCTGCTTGGCGAGTTCCCAGCCCGCTTTAGCGCGGGCTTCGGTTTCATCCATGTCTTTGCTGGTCCACGTCCAACCATCGCCGACACCAATGCGCGTGATGTTCATCTTATCCATCGCTTTGACTTCGCCAAATTTGGCCTTTTCATGCTTCAGAAATTGGATCATACCCAGCCGCATGCCGCGCCCCCAGGCGCGGGTCATGATGCCAACGGCGGCAGTGGTTTTCCCTTTGCCTTCGCCGGTATTGACAATGACTAAGCCTTTTTTCTTGCGCTGCTTGCGGACTGCTTCGCGCTTAGCTTGCGCATCGGTGGCATCTGGCAAGGTTTTGTCATAGCCGGTTTCGGGCAGCTTACTGGCGTTGGCTTCAGGGTCATATGTCCCTGCATCGCCGCGTAAATCTGGAGCATAGTCTGGCGTATCTGCTGCTGGATACAGCCGATGAAAGACATAGTCTTCTACTGGTTCACCGCCAATCAGATGTTCATTCACAATGCGGTCCAGCACTGCATCATCCACGTGGTGATACCAAACCCCGTCTGGGTAGACCACTGCAATTGGGCCGCCGCGACAAACGCCGAGACAATCAACCAATGAGCATTTGACGCGCTCTGGATTGCGTAAGCGGCGTAAATCGCCAAGGCGGTCGCGCATGCTGCGGTGAAGGTTTTCGGCTTCTTCTGCGGGTGCGCAATCGCCGTGATTACAGATGAGTAGTTGGCGACCGTATGGTCGCATTGTGGGTGCGTCGGACATAATAATTAACTGCTAAACGGGTAACTTTTAATGGTTAAGTTTTGGCTTGGGTAAGATCATGTTTTCATACTGCGCTTCGCGCCTCCGCATAGCTTGGCGTAGGTACTGTTGTACGACGCACTAGCTGCTTTTTTATGATGCGCTGTGGTTTCAGATTTTGGCAATCAATCAGCCTTTCTTCAATATCATCACCCTTCGCCATTCCAAGCCTCCATTC
>JAHDIM010000289.1:0-2096 GCA_020630805.1 Anaerolineales bacterium | reverse complement strand
CAATTAACAGTTATCAATTTAGCAGTTAATTATTTTCCCGCTTTAGCCCTAAGTCATTCAAAACGACATCAATATCAATCTCCGCTTCCACAACATCCGCCAGCCGATCTAGCGCGGCATCCAGCTCAACAATTTGCGTCGTTGGTTCTTCCCAACCGAGCGATTTGAGCCAAGCGCGCCGAAAACCGTGGTTGGCAAAGAGGCCGTGGAGGTAACAGCCCCAGATTTTGCCATCAGGTGAGATGGCGCCATCTGCGTGTTGGACGGGCTGGCTTGAGCGCTTTTCGATAGTCAACCAATTGGATGCACTTGTGGACTGCCCCATGTGAATTTCGTAGGCAGTGACGTTGTCGTCTACGTCATCATCTAGCCAAGGAATATTCTCGGCATGCACTTTGGCCTCGGAACGAAAGGTTGCCTTCTCACCGACAAAGGCGGTTTCTACAGGCAATAGGCCAAGCCCAGCGATCCGCTCTAAATCAGACTCAACATAATCAGGATCTGTTACGGATGTACCAAGCATTTGATACCCGCCGCAAATACCAACCACTGTGCCGCCATTTTGGGCATAATCGGCGATCGCGCTGTCAAAGCCACGGTCTTGCAGCCACGCAAGATCAGGCATTGTTGTTTTAGTACCGGGCAGGATGATGGCGTCTGGCGAGCCAAGATCACGCACGCGCGTTACATAGCGAATGCGGACACCGGGTTCTTGCAAGAACGGATCAAAGTCGTCAAAGTTGGAAATGCGCGGCACGCGGATGATGGCAATATCAATCGCGCTGCCAGCGTTAGACATCGCGTTATACGAATCCAGCGCAACGCCATCTTCTTCGGGCAAGTTCAGGTCTGTTACCCACGGGACCACGCCTAAGACTGGCACACCGGATCGTTCAGTCAAAATATCAACACCATCTGCAAACAGCGTGGGATCACCCCGAAACTTGTTGACCAAAAAGCCGATGACTTTGTCTTGCTCTGCTTTTTCCAGCAACCAGTATGTCCCGAGCAACTGCGCAAAAATCCCGCCGCGATCAATGTCGCCGACCAAGATCACCTTTGCATCGGCATACATGGCGACGGCCATATTAACAATGTCACCGGGCTTTAGATTGAGTTCAACTGGACTGCCTGCGCCTTCGGCAATCACAAGCTCGTATTCGTCGCGGAGTGCATCCAGCGAGTCAGTAACGGCGCTCCAAAACTTTTGTTTGCGTTCGTAATAATTGCGGGCAGACAGCGTGGCTTGTGCTTTACCCAAGACCACGACTTGTGAACGCGCATTGCCTTCTGGCTTCAACAAGACGGGATTCATCTGGGCGGTTGGTTCAATGCCGGCGGCAAATGCTTGCGTAATCTGGGCACGGCCAATCTCGCTACCGTCGGCACAGACGCCTGCGTTGTTCGACATATTCTGCGCCTTGAACGGCGCAACGCGAATGCCATGTCTTGCAAAGATACGGCACAAGGCGGCGACAAGCAGGCTTTTGCCAGCGGATGAGCTGGTGCCGAGGACCATTAGGACTGGGGCGGTCATAGTTTAGAGTTGAGAGTTGAGAGTTGAGAGTTGATGGCGCGGGTCATGTGATCGGCAGAGAGTTCTTCCAACTGAAAATATTGGCCTTTGAGATCTGTGGCGAGTGTTTTGGCGAGACCTAGGCGGCGATGGCCGCTTTCGCAGTCAATGACTAAGGTTGACCAGTGTTTTACTGCGATTTTTTGCGCGATGGTGTTGACTTCCGCTAAAGCATTACTCCCTTTTCGGGCGACATTGGCGCGGCCGTCGCTGAGCAGGACAATCAACGGCGTAACGCTGTCATCGCGCTGTTGATACTTCTGCAACAGTTCATAGGTTGTGATGAGACCCGCAGCCAACGGCGTGCGGCCGCCCGTTGGCAGGTTTTCAAGCCGACGTTGTGCGACTGACACCGAATTGGTTGGCGGTAGGACGACCTGCGCGGTCTGGCCGCGAAAGGTAATCAGCCCAACTTGGTCGCGCTTTTGATAGGCATCTAGCAGCAAGCTCAGAATTGCCCCTTTGACCGCTTCCATACGTTTCCGAGCCGCCATACTGCCAGACGCATCAACGGCAAACA
>JAHDIM010000288.1:1422-4857 GCA_020630805.1 Anaerolineales bacterium | reverse complement strand
TGGCCCCATTTCTGAACAAAATACCGCCGCACGCAGGATTTGAAAAATCTCATCGGCTTCAGTAAGTTTCGGTTCTGTTTCAACAACAGTGCAACCTAAATCACTAAACACTGGTTTTTGGGCTTCCAAAGTTTGAGTAACAGCAACATCAATGGGCAGATCACCAAGATTTTGGCTCCACGCAACCCTCACATTCTTGAAGTCACGCTCTAGGTCAGCATTGAAGATTGACGCTGGCTCTTGAATTGCTATCGGAGACCGATCATCTGGGCCTGCGATGACTGACATTTGCAATGCAATGTCTTCGACCGTGCGAGCCATTGGCCCTTCAACGCCTAGGGTTGCCCAGCCTAGCCCTTTTGGCCACCGTGGCACGCGCCCGGCGCTAGGCCGGAAGCCAACAACGTTGCAGTTGCTAGCTGGATTGCGCAAAGAGCCGCCCATGTCACTTCCGTCTGCTATCGGGACCATGCCAGTTGCTAACGCAACTGCCGCCCCACCGCTACTGCCCCCAGGTGTTTTGGCAAGATCATAAGGATTGCGTGTTGCACCAAACACAGGATTAAACGTTTGCGACCCAGCGCCAAATTCAGGCGTATTGGTCTTGCCGATTGTTATTGCCCCAGCGCCTTGTAAGCGCTCAACAATCAGCGCGTTGTGTTCCGGGACATGATTCGCAAATAGCGGTGAACCATAGGTAGTTCTTATGCCAGCGGTATCGGTTAGGTCTTTGTGAGCGACAGGCAGTCCATGCAGTGGGCCAAGGTCATTACCTGCGGCGTATGCTGCATCAGCCTTCTCCGCAGCAGCATGCGCCCGCTCCAGATCCAGAGTGACCAGCGCGTTGACCTCCGGATTCACCGCATTGATTTGTGCTTCATGAGCTTGCAACAATTCAACACAAGAGATGGCTTTGTTGCGAATGTTCTGCAGCATTTCAGTCGCGCTAATAAAAGTATCTGTCATCCTCAATCCCCTAGTTTTGCTCTACGATCGTGCGCAGCATGTCAACAATAGCCTTGCGTTGCGCATTGTCCGGTGGAGCATAGTTGTAAACCGCCGAAAACCACAATCCATCAACGGCTAACCGGACTGCGGTCGCAATAATCGGATCGGTAGTCCCTTGCGCAATCTTATCCTGCCAGTCTAAGTACCGCCGTTGCATCGCAGTATGGAGTTGCGGAAACTCTTCACCTGCTGCAAACAAACTCGCGATCATACCAATGGTATCTTCGTCTTCAATCTGCTCGACCGTTGCATCCATATACGCTAACAAATACTCCGTGTCGGCTAAGCCTGGTACCGTAGCCAAATATTGATCAAACGGCGACATGAAGTGTTCGAACAAATTCGTTAGCAGCGCCTCCTTGGTCGCAAAGTGGTAGAGCAATCCACCCTTGCTCAACCCAGCCTCAGCCGCAACTGCGTCCAGAGTGAGTGATTTCGCGCCTTGCTGACGCAGGATTGCCCCACAGCTATCCAAGATGAGTTGTTTTGTTTCTTCACCAGTCCGTTTGCGTGCCAAAAGTTGCTCCTATTTCGTGCCTGAATTGTACCCGTAATGATACAATTGTTTACTATACTGACTAGACGGTTTAGTTGGATTTGGGAGCCACATATGCAAAAGAAATACGACTTCATCATTGTCGGCGGCGGGTCTGCTGGATGCGCATTAGCAAATCGCCTAAGTGCTGACCCAAGCAACCAGGTACTAGTTTTGGAAGCTGGTCGTCCAGACTATATTTGGGACATCTTCATTCATATGCCTGCTGGCCTTGCTACGCCAATTGGCAATAAATTCTATGACTGGATGTATCAGTCTGAGCCAGAACCGCATATGAATAACCGAAAGGTTTACCATGCGCGCGGCAAAGTCTTAGGTGGCTCAAGTTCCATCAACGGCATGATCTTCCAACGCGGTAATCCAATGGATTACGAACGCTGGGCAGCAGATGAAGGGATGCAGCACTGGGACTATCACCATTGCCTGCCCTATTTCAAACGCATGGAAAATTGTCTAGCCGGTGGTGATGACTTTCGTGGTGACGCTGGCCCATTAGTGATGGAGCGCGGCCCGGCAACAAACCCCATTTTCAAAGCGTTTATGCAGGCCGTTCAGCAAGCGGGTTACCCGCTGACAGACGATGTCAATGGATACAAGCAAGAAGGCTTTGCCATGTTTGACCGCAATATTCATCGCGGTCGTCGTTTGAGTGCAGCACGTGCCTACTTGCATCCCGTCAAAAACCGACCAAATTTAGACATTGTGACGCGCCGCCACACCACAAAAATCTTGTTTGATGGCAAGCGTGCCATTGGCGTAGAAGTTGCCCGACGCAATGGCAAGCGTGAACAATATTTCGGCAATGATGTCATTCTCAGCGCTGGTGCAATCAATTCGCCGCAGCTTTTACAACTTTCTGGCGTTGGAAACGCACAAGAACTCAGCGCGCTCGATATCGATGTCGTCCATGATTTACCTGGCGTCGGCGAAAATCTTCAAGATCATCTGGAGGTTTACGTCCAGCATAGCTGCAAGCTTCCAGTGTCAATGCAGCCGGCCACCAAATGGATCAATGCTCCGTGGATCGGGTTCCAGTGGTTGTTTATGCGCAAAGGCCCCGCAGCTACGAATCACTTTGAAGCTGGCGGATTTATTCCCAGCAACGACGATGTTGCCTATCCCAACCTGATGTTCCACTTCCTGCCGCTTGCCATTCGCTACGATGGTAGTTCTCCAGAAGGTGGCCATGGGTATCAAGTCCACGTTGGGCCGATGTATTCAGACGCCCGTGGCTGGGTCAAGATCGATTCAAAAGATCCATTCGCAAAGCCAAAAATGTTATTCAACTACTTGTCTACAGATCAGGACCGGCGGGAATGGGTTGAGGCAATTCGCTGCGCCCGAAAAATTATGGAACAACCTGCGTTTGATGAGCTCAGTGGCGGCGAAATCTCACCTGGCCCTAGCGTAGCAACTGATGAAGAGATTCTAGAGTGGGTTCGAAATGACGCCGAAACCGCCCTGCACCCGTCTTGTACCTGCAAAATGGGAATGGATGATATGTCAGTAGTAGACCCACGCACGATGAACGTTCACGGTCTGGAAGGCCTGCGCGTCGTCGATGCATCCGCTATGCCGTATGTCACCAACGGTAACATCTATGCGCCGGTGATGATGATGGCTGAAAAAGCAGCAGATTTGATTTTGGGGAATACACCGCTGGCGGCGAGTACAGCAGAATACTATCGCAAGGCGTAAACATAACGCGCCGTGTGCGTCCATGTGATTTTTACCTACTCAGAAGTCACTGTTGGCTAGAATGCAGCAGTGACTTCTGACTTAAAGGCAACATTTCACCGCTATTTACAACGAGTACTCGCTGTATTGTTAAGTGCCATTATTATCCTGCCTGCTGTTTGGGTGTTGTACAT
>JAHDIM010000288.1:0-1322 GCA_020630805.1 Anaerolineales bacterium | reverse complement strand
ATGCGACACAGTTGACACTGCAAGTTGCAATCAATCGTTAGTTGGAAGGATTCGTCGCAATCAAGCGGCCATATGCCAATGTACGGTTGTCATATCTACCAGTGGCAGGATTGTAGTTTGCACAGGTGATAAGAATAGCCAGCGTGCTGTCGGCAACGTACAGGCGTTCAATTTCTTGCGGATGCGCAGTGTCAAATCCTTCAATCTGATACACATAATCTATCCCTTGCCAACGATAGATAAACTGGGTCCCGATTGGCAAATCAGCCAAGCCATAGAAGGAACCAGGCACGCCATCATAATCAGTAAAGTGCGCGGCAAACACCATGGCATACTGGTCTAAAGGTGTCACACCAGTTGTCGGCAACCACCCCACAATTTTGCCTAAATTCACCAAATCCCATTGACGTTGTAATAACTTCACTGGGTTGATCTGCTGATTCACACCTAGTGCAGGCACAATCAATTGGCCCGGCACAAATCCTGACACTTGGTTGACCGTGGAAACGGTGTCCGCTTCCACATAGCGTGCGCCTAACACTTGAGATTCCACCTCAATTGGTGGTGCAAATGTGGGGGCAGCTTGTACTTGTGCCAGAACACCAACAGATTGTTGTGTTGCTGTTGCAGTCGCTTGCGGTGTGGGCCACGGTGTCGCCGTTTGGGTTGGTGTCGATGTCGCCGTACTCGTGGACGTTGGGGTGAATGTCGCCGTTGGCGTCGGTGTTTGCGTTGGTGTCGCCGTTGGTGTCGGAGTTTCTGTCGGAATAAACTCTGAAATCTCAGGCAATTGCGTTGGTTGAAGAGACTCTAATGCTAATGAGTGCTCGACTTCGTCAGCCATGACACGGTCATTCGTTGAGACGTTATTTTGGAGAACAGAAGAAACACTGACCGGCTGCAGTTCGACAATGTCGCCTTGTGCGGGAGCAAAAATATTCGCTGTTGCATATGACAGTTGGGCGTCACTATTGCCAGACGCATAACCGACAGGCTGTAAGGCCCAGATCACACCAGCCGCAATGACGGCCACCATGCCTAGTGCAGTGCCACCAATACCGCCGCTGCCAAATACCCAGCGTAACTTTTGTTTTGTTGTTGTCTGAAGACTTGACCGAATACCGAGCCAAATGAAACTAAAAAAAATGCTGCCTACAATAAACGTAAGGCCAAGCCCAAATAATATATAAATTGTCATAGTTACCGTTACTTGAACTACCGAACCACTGGTAATTCATCTCATTCACGGCAACAGCATACAAAATTTAGGGTTTAAGTGCGGTAGACGTTTTGGTGGAGAACGCTATGAAAATAAAAAAGCC
>JAHDIM010000287.1:3126-4864 GCA_020630805.1 Anaerolineales bacterium | reverse complement strand
GACTGTATCGCTTGGCGCGTTTCTTCGATGGCTTCGGCCATGCGGGCATCATCGGCGAAGTTGCCGCTGACGTTGAAGACTTCCAAGAGAAAGTTTTCCATCTGGTGCGACGTGTTACTGCGCAAGACATAGATCGGTAAGCCAAGCTGTTCCGCATCGCTGACCGGACGCTGCATGCGGCGATAGTACGATTTCAAGGTGACCAGCGCCTGCGCGTCTTTGACGTCATCTACCAAGTGCAATGGCACGCGTAAACGCCGCGCGGTGCTTTCTAAGCGTTGCTTGGTTAGGCCGTAAGCATACAAATATAGCGGTTGCAGCTTGGTGCCGTCTGGGTCACCGATGTTGGTGACGTCAGACTCAGCATCTTTGCTGTTGCGCCCGTTCATGGTCTTGCCATTCGGACGTAGATTTGGCTTGGGTGCATCATCACCACCGGCCCACGGCATGGTGCTGTTCCCAACCTGACTGCGGCGGCTTTTGTTTGCAGCGGCTTTAACCGCGTTTTGAATGTTCAGCTCCCCGTCTTCATTGCGGAAACGGATTTCATAGGCCAAGTCATAGCCACGCAAAATCGTATCTACAGCAGTTGCCAGATCGGCATGCACGGTCAGCTTTTGGCGATCCTGCATTTCGATGAGGGTGTCGAATGTTGGCGGTGAGCGGCGTTCTAGCACGGTCTTTTGCGTCCCGCGGCGGCGGGCTTCATCATCTGACAGGGTGACGCTTTCAATGCCTCCAACCAAGTCAGCCAAGGTTGGATTGAGCATGATGTTGTCCAGCGTGTTCCCGTGCGCAGTGCCAATCAGCTGCACCCCACGTTCCGCAATTGTGCGGGCCGCAGCGGCTTCTAGCTCACGCCCGATTTCATCAATCACGATGACTTCCGGGTTGTGGTTTTCCACGGCTTCAATCATCACTTCGTGCTGCATGGCAGGGTTGCTGACCTGCATCCGACGGGCGCGGCCTACAGCCGGGTGTGGAATATCACCATCGCCCCCAATTTCGTTGGAGGTGTCCACAATCACCACGCGCTTGGTTTCAGCCAAGACACGGGCGGCTTCACGCAACATGGTGGTTTTCCCCACACCAGGGCGGCCCAGCAAGAGCAAGCTTTTGCCGTCGCTAATCAGGTCATTGATGATTTCAACGGTGCCTTGCACCGCTCGGCCCACGCGGCAGGTCAAGCCAACCACGCCACCATGCCGGTTGCGAATCGCGCTGATGCGGTGCAGCGTCCGCTCGATGCCAGAGCGGTTATCCGCGTCAAAGTCGCCGACCAGCTTTACAGCTGCGGCAAGCTCTTCGCGAGTCAGCTCCGTGTCCGCTAATGGGACTTCACCATCGACATAACGCGCCATCGGAATGCGGCCAAGGTCAAGAATTACCTCAACAAGATGCGCGCTGCGGTCTAGCTGCTCAATTTTTTCAGAAATGTTTTTGGGTAAGACGGCGAGCAATAGCTCAAGATCGTCAATAATTTGGGTCATTTAGTGGAAAAAAGAAATCTTTATTAGCGGGGTATTACCAAGAAATGCGTAGCGTCATTATACGCCTAATTTGTTAAGAATGGCTGAACGAATTTCATTTGATCCAGACAGCTATTGTTTGATTACAACTTGTACTTTCTCAGTCGCATAGACTGAGCCGATTACGAATACGATTACGATCACGAAAACGAAATATTGTTGTTTCTGGTGAAGCCCAGACCAATAGAAGTACGGCGTTTTTACATTTG
>JAHDIM010000287.1:0-3026 GCA_020630805.1 Anaerolineales bacterium | reverse complement strand
ACCTCAGACCGCCGCTCCATGTAGATGGTGTCGCGCCAGATGCCGTCTTGTTGCGCAATGCGGTCCCGGCGACACTGGATTTTGAACCCGTGTTTTTGATGCAAATAAATACTGACTTCGTTTTCGGGGAAAATGCTGGCAACAATGGTCCAAATGCCGGCTTTTTCGGATTCAGCGACGAGATACTCTAACAAGGCGTTTCCCACGCCGCGTCCGCTGGCGGCAGGGTCAACATAGACTGAATCTTCCGCCACACCCCGATAAACATCGCGCTTAGACGTTGGTGAAAGACAGGCCCAGCCGAGCATGACGCCGTCAGCATCTATTGCTTTGAAGGTTAGGTGAGCATGCTTGCCACCAAACCAGTCTGCCCCTGTAGCAGGGATTTCTGCTTCTGAGGTGAAGGTGGCGTTTTTCGTTTGGATGCCTAGCCGATAAATGCGTTCGATCTCCGGCCAGTCTGAGAGGGTTGCTAACTCAATTTTCATGCGTGGCATTATGCCACAGGCGTTGAGGGAAATAGAACGTTAAGCACGCCTTGCGTATTATTACGAATGGCAGTCAGCGTCAATTTACTATCTAGCTGATTGATGTAACGATTGATGAGATAGACGCCTAACGTAAGCCCGCTAAATGCGCGGCTTTCATTGGCGCGCACCACCAATTCCAAAAGTTGTGAGTGTGACCCTAACGGTGGATCAATCTGCCGATTTGTGATGGTCAAGAGCAATTCAGACGTGGGTGTATGCTCCAGACTTACTTCAACGGTTTCCTTAGTAGCCTTGTAAAGCTTCTCAATCAGAATCGCGCTGATCTGTGAGACATAGTGCAGCGGAACAGACACGGTCGCATCTGGGTCGCCCAAGATAAAGCGATACCAATTTGGCTCTGCAAGTCGCGTCGGAAAGACCTCTTTAGACAAATGAGTGGCCAATGCGTCCAGCGTGATGGTCTGATATTCTGGTTCAGGTAATGCTTTCGCCCGTTCAACTTCCACCACTTCATCTAAAAGACCGGTAATCTCTGCAATGGAGTCGCGCACAATTTCAGTTTGCACGTTGCGCGTTGTCGCGTCTAAGCTGTGGACTTGCTCTGCTAAGCGTGGCGCTTTTTCCCGAATGACATCCAGCGGTTCTTCAAATTCTTGCGCCACCATTTTGATGATGGTGGACTTCATCCAGCCGAGGCGTACTTCGCGGCTTAGTAAATGGTCTAGCTGCTCGCGCAATTCCTGATTGCGCGTGACTTGAAGCTCCAAGTCCATAGTGCCTTGTTGAATTCTTGCTTCTGAGGAAGCGTATGTCTTTTCAAGGTCCGTTTGTTGGATTTTCAGCAGTTCGTTCTGCGCAGCAATCGGGAAGAACACTGTATCAATGAAGATTCCGTAACAAATGAGCAGCGTACTGATGACGGTAATAATGGCAACGAAGTTTGTCAGCAGCGGGAACGGGAATAAGAATAGCCATGCCGTATTGATTGAAATCCCGATAATCACCAATCGATGCAGTCGATGTCTTGCAACGAAGGTCATGTAGGCATTCAGCAAGGCAATCCCGAAGGTGTAGACCCCAATCAATGCCTGAGACACAGCAATGTCACCCGTGATGACAGGGTATCCATTGATCATATTGAACGTCACATCCGCCCCAGCATTACTCGCGAAGAACACACCATTGACAATGTTTGCAATGGACACTAGCAAAATCAGCACGCCAACAATGCGCCGCGTTTTAGAGGTCCATAGCTTGGCAACTTCAATAATGACCAGAGAGATGGCACTGTATGCCAACGACGGCGTGATGGTATATCCCGCGAGGAACAGCCGATCGAGCCCGTTGTAGATGAGGCCATTACGCGCGTGCCAGGCCACAATGTAGGCATGCACTAGCCCAAGGCTCGTGGCAAGCATCCAGATGAATACGAGTTGGTTGAGGCGCTTCCAAGGTGACTGCCAGAGCACCATCATGCTGAATGCCATGAGTGACCCCATGCCAAAGATGGCGATCACATCATGAATGATTTGGTAAAAGCTGGCGCCAATCATGCAAAGTTACTCAGGGCTGCTGTAAACGCATGCGTTTCTCTGGACGGAATTGCAGGGAGTTGAATGGTAAACATTGTGCCACGGTTCAGCCCACCACTTTCAACGGTCATTTCGCCTTCTAAGGTGTTTACAAAATTCTTGACCAAATATAGCCCCAGACCTAAGCCGCTGCGTTCGTCAATGTTAGAGCCGCGCGTGAACATATCGAAAATGGTGTCGCGTTCTTCTGGCAAGATCCCAACGCCCTTGTCCCGCACAACGAGTTGGATCATATGTTGTTCCGGCAGGGTAATGTCTACCTCTACGGTTTCGTGGGCAGGGCTATATTTCAACGCGTTGTTGATAAGCGGAATAAGGATGGCGCTGGTCAACTGTAGGTCTGCGCGTAACGGCATGGTTTCGTTGACATCATAGAAAAACTCGATGCGATCTGAGTCGCGGAATTCTGGCAGAATCATTTGCTCTACCAATGACGCGTACTGGTTGAAGGTCACGCTGTGATATTCCGGCACCTTGTTAGGGTGACTCGCGGCCTCTACCATGGCGACATCTGTCAGCATGGCGTCTAGATTGTCGAGTGCAATGTCAATGCGCTCTTGTTGTTGCGCTTGCTTGGGTGGTGTCATGCGGCTGGCATAGCGGTCCAGCATTTGGACCGAGTTACTGATGACAGTCAGCGGAGTACGGAACTCGTGTGACACCGTGCGAATGATGCGGGCCTTCAGATCATTGAGTTCGTGCTCAGCTTGTAACTGCGTGCGGAGTTGTTCCGCCAGTTGGTCACCGTGCGCGATGTTTTCGTCTAACTCTTCTTTGCGCTCTTCGACCTTCGCATCAATCATTTCCAACGCTGCTTGAATCGCAGTGCGGTTTTTGATGAGCTCCTCATTCAATCGACGGGCAGGTGCATAGCGTGAGCGCTGCATGGTGGCCCACGCAAACCCGAGCGTAATCATCACGCTAAAAATCATCATCAGATTTA
>JAHDIM010000286.1 GCA_020630805.1 Anaerolineales bacterium | reverse complement strand
GTGCTTCACAGAGTTATATTCTTCTGTTCATGAGCAATATTGCTGCATTTCTTGCATGGTGGGTGCTGACCGGGCTAATTGGCTTGGCGGCATGGCCACTAACCTCAAAATTATTCAATCGGCTGCCAGATAGAGGCTATGCGTTTGTTAAAACGTTTGGCCTGTTGACGGTTGGCTACTTGGTGTGGATTCTCAGTTCACTGGGCTTTGTTCAACTCAATCCGGGTGGAACAATGTTGGCAATTGCCATCATGCTTGGCGGTGGATTGTATCTTCAACGAGAGGCAATCCGTCAAGCATGGATGTGGCTGCGTGAAAACCGCAGTTATGTCATTGCTGTCGAGCTAGTTTTTCTGCTCACGTTCGCGCTGTGGGCCTACGTCCGGGCGCTAAACCCTGAAATTACCGCAACTGAAAAACCAATGGAGTTGGCGTTTATCAACGCGATCTTGCGTTCGCCAACCATGCCACCGCAAGATCCTTGGCTGTCTGGATTTTCCATTAGTTACTACTACTTCGGCTACGTCATTGTGGCGATGCTGACGCAATTTGCAAATTTGGGTGGGGCGGTTGGCTTCAATCTTGGTGTGGCGCTAACCTTTGGATTGGTCTGTGTCAACGCCTATGGCGTGTTGCACAATCTGATCGAGATTACCAAGCGTCAAGACCTGGGCAAGATTGGACGCTACGCATTCCCTCTACTCGCACCGTTATTCATTATGTTGGGTAACCTAGGTGGACCACTAGAGGTCATGCACCAGCGGGGCGTTGGGAGCGATGCCTTCTGGGAATGGATTGATATTCCTAACCTCGATACGCCTGCAATTGAAAACGAAGAACGCTGGCCATCCCGCTACTTGTGGTGGTGGCAGTCTTCGCGCGTCATCCATGACATCGATTTGCAGGGCCAACGCTCGGGACTTTCTCCGATTGATGAATTCCCAATGTTCAGCTTCGTGCTGGGTGACTTGCACCCGCATGTGTTGACATTGCCTTATGCTGTGCTAGCTATTGGACTAGCGCTCCAAATTTTCCTGCGCAAATCGGAAGATGATGATGATCCGCATCGCGAGATCAATCTCACTGTTGCCCCAGATTTAGATCTGATGGGGCGCATTGTGGCCTATGGGCTCATCTTAGGCGCGCTCTCATTTTTGAACACGTGGGATTTCCCCATCTACATGTTTGTGGTCGCTGCTGCAGGCACAATCGCGGCGCTTAGCAAAACCGGCTGGACATGGCGCACGCTACTTAACGGTGTGTTCCTCGGCTTTTTGATTGTTGTTGTCGGCGTGATCTTGTATCTGCCGTTTTATCTGACCTTCAGCTCACAAGCCGGTGGGCTGATGCCAAACGCTGTCTATAGCACCCGCGTGCATCAATACTTTATTATGTTTGGTCCGCTGGCAATTCCGGTCATGTTCTGGCTTGGTTGGCTGGCATTCCAAAATCGCAAAGAACTGGAGTGGCGCCCCGCACTAGTCTTTGGACCGGGGCTTCTGGCCTTGCTCGCCGCCATCGCCACGTTGATTACGGTATTGGTCATGCGTGACGTATGGCCGGATGCAGCAGGAATGCGTGGCTCCATTAGCGCAGGCATGGACATGTCACCCGGCTCCGGCTGGGGGAATGTCGTGTTGCGTCGGCGGCTTGTTGAAATGCCGGGCATCGCGCCAATACTTGCTATCGTGTTGCTGCTAATTGGTGGACTTTTAAGAACCGCTAAGCTTCCATTCACCCGAACAGACAAGCAATTCAGTACGATCAAACCGTTGAGCTTTGTGCTGGTCCTAGCATTGACTGGCGCTTTGTTGATGATCGGCCCTGAGTTTGTGTATCTGCGTGACTTTTTCGGTGCGCGGATGAACACAATCTTCAAATTCTATTACCAAGCATGGTTACTGTGGGCAATTGTAGCGGCCTACGCCACGTGGATGTTGCTTTCACAAATTCGTTCTGTCACGCGTTTTGTCTATCTGCCAATTGCAGTGGCAATGATTGTGGCCGGTCTAATTTATCCACTCGCGGCGACCTATACCAAAACGGATGGATTTGCAGGCACTTACCGACCGCGCGACGTTGCTGACCTTGAAGGTGGTGTCGCGACACTCAATGGCATCGCGCACATGCAGAACGACTGTAGCCCCGGTTGGCGCGGGTATTGTCAAGACGAGCGTATGGCAATTGAATGGATCAATGCTAATCTAGAAGATGGTGTCATTGTAGAAGCCGTGGGCGGTAGCTACACGCAATACGCGCGCATTTCGGCCCACACAGGCTTACAAGCTGTCATTGGCTGGCCTGGGCATGAGGGTCAGTGGCGCGGCTCCTATGACTTGTTTGGCGAGCGCGAAGGACGGGTCAAGACACTGTATGAAACAACTAATTGGGACGAAGCTGCCCAAATATTGAATGACTACAATGTAGATTATGTCTATGTTGGTCAGCTTGAAAGAGAAGATTTTTCTGGAGCAGGTTTGGACAAATTTGCAATGAACATGACGCCTATTTATGAGAATGGCGTTGTCACCATTTATCAATGGAGCGGGGAGGCGGCTAGCAATGCAAGCTGAGTTGACAATGTCAGTAGATGCCCTTGCCACGGATGACCGTAACGATGCTGGCGTTTCCATTGAAACCGCAATTTATGCCGTATTAGCGGTCTTCACAGCAGTCCGTAATTTGCTTGGACTTGGGCGTGCGCCGCTGGGGCCGTCTGAAGCGGCAGATGCACTCTATGCTTGGTACACGGCAATGAACAAGGCTGAATTGTTGGCCGATATGCCATTGCCTTCAAGTGGCCTGCATAACGTCTTACTGCTCATGTCCTATTGGATGGGATTTGATGGAAATTGGATCTCACGCTTTTGGCCAGCGGTCTTTGGCGTCATTGTTGTGTTGTCGCCCGTGGCCTTGCGCAACTATGTTGGACGCAACACGTCACTGCTTGCCGCTACCCTGCTATTTTTGTCACCGACAGTTTGGGCAACGTCACAACTCGTCGCTGGTGATGCCCTATCCATTGGTCTCCTTGCGCTTCTTGCTTGGTACCTATTTGAATCTGACACGCCGAATTGGACAATCGTCGGTGTTCTTGCGGGACTAGGTCTGGCCAGCGGCCCGTTATTTCTCTCAGGGCTTTTGATCGGTGCCATCGGTGCAGTCGCGAGCAAAATGCCGTTTAGTGCGCTGGTTGAAAATGGCCGTCAACTCATTATTCCGCTAATTGTTGCCTTTTTGGCATCCACCTCAATTGTGTTGCTCTATCAAGGTGGATTGGCTGTAGGAGCAGCGAGCGTTGGTAACTGGTTCAGTGCTTGGTTTGGCACTGGTAATGCGCGCCCGTGGTGGCTTGTTGCGGCAAATCTAGCCTTGTATGAACCACTACTGCTCATCAGTGGAATTCTTGCTGCCATTCTGTTTTGGCAAGATCGCACTACGGTACAGAATGGCCTAATGAGTATGGCAGCAGCCACAATTCTAATGTCTTTGCTTTACGCTGGACGGTCCTCCTCTTTGACAATATATGCCATTATTCCGTTAGCGTTGTTAACTGCAATGCTTATTATGGATTTGCTCTCCGGTGAATGGGATGAGGAAAGTCGCCTAATTGTGCCACTCCAAATGCTGATTTTGCTAATACCGCTGGTGTTTGCAGTCTTGAACCTGTCAAATTTTGCACGTGACTATACGCCAGCTCTCGAACTTTCACTCAGTTGGCAAACTGCAGTGTTCGCCGGTGGTGGCTTCTTTATCGCGCTCCTAATGGCAGCGATGTTCGCGTTTGGCTGGAACGTACGCGACGCCATGATTAGTAGCTACATGGCTGTAGCAGTCTTGCTCATTGTGCAAACAATTAGCGCTGGTGTTTCACTCACGCAAAGCCTTGACGCGCGGGGGCTAGAGCTCTGGTTTGCAGACTACACGGACTCACAAGCTGTTTTGCTCAAAGACTCGATTGATGAAGCAGCACGGCGTAACACTCAAGTGCCTGAGGATACGCGTATCCAAGTTGCGACAAATCCGCTGCATCCAATTGCGTGGCTCTTGCGGCATTACAACCTTGAATTTGTTGGCGGCGCAACACCGACTGAAGATCGATCTCTGCCGATTGCGGTTGTCCCTGCGGATGCAAACAACACGCTGCTGGCTGAACAATATCTCGGTCAAGACTTCAATGTGGTCGGTGAAATGGCTGTTGCCCCAACGCACTTTGGCGAATGGGTGCGCTATGTGCTCTATCGCGAAATGGCATTAGAACCCGGTGGCAAAGACTACCGCGTGGTGCCACAAACACAACCTGACTACACCGTTTGGGTCCATCCAGACGTTCATTTGTATCAACGTTAGTTGACATTATTCGATTTTTTAATACATGACTGCACTTCCGCACACTGAAAAAACTTCATCGTTTGTTGAACGTCCACTGTCGAGCGTATTTCGTCTCGATGGTGAAAAATGGGCGTGGATCACGCTGTTGATCTTTGCTGCGATTACGCGATTCTATGACCTCGGCGCCCGTGTGATTAGTCACGATGAGAGCTTGCATACGTACTTCTCATGGCTACTCTATCGGGGTGAAGGCTATAGCCACTCGCCAATGATGCACGGACCGTTCCAGTTCCACAATGTGGCACTGTCCTACTTCTTGTTCGGGGCCAATGATTTCACATCGCGCATTCCTTCCGTACTCTATGGGTTGGGAATGATTGCGCTCTGTTGGTACCTGCGCCGCTACATAGGCAAGTGGGGTGCATGGCTCGCGGCACTAATGTTGACAGTTTCGCCGTACCAGCTTTACTACGCCCGCTACGTTCGTAACGAATCGTTTGTCACGTTCTTCGCTGTGCTAATGGCACTCTCTATGTTCGAATACTATCGAACTAAGAAACCGGTTTGGATCTATGT
>JAHDIM010000285.1 GCA_020630805.1 Anaerolineales bacterium | reverse complement strand
CTGACACCTGACACCTGACACCTGACACCTGACACCTGACACCTGACACCTGACTCTTCGACAAGCTCAGGGCAAGCCGCTATATAAGGCCGTTTTCTTTCAGCCACGGTAACTCTGGGCCGTCCCAGCCGTAGTCTTTGAGGGAAATACGATCGTTAGATTTGAAGGTGATGCCTTCGTGTTCGAGGAGGTCGCGCTGTTGGAGTTCGCTGAATGGATTGTTGCGTGGGCTGATCATGCCTTGGGCGTTGACGACGCGCCACCAGGGCACGTCTTTACTACCAGCGCCAGCCATCGCGTAGCCCACCATGCGCGGCGTGGAGGCTCCAGCAATGCGGGCAATTTGGCCGTAGGTGGCCACTTTGCCCGCTGGTATTTCTTTGGTTACGCGATAGATACGGGCGTAGACCGCGTCTGACTTAGCCGCCAACGGGTTGTGCCGCCATTACCTTGTTGCGCCCGGCATTCTTGGCTGCGTACAGTGCCGTGTCAGCGCGCTCGATAAGGTCATACGCACTTTCAGGATTCGCCGGATCATAAACTGCAAAGCCAACGCTAATGGTAATGCTGAGATCGCCTTTGGCGGTGCTAAAGGTCGTGTTTTCGACGGTTTTGCGCAGCCGCTCGGTCACCAAATGCCCTGCTTTTAGATCCGTCCGCGGCGACACAATGATGAATTCTTCACCACCATAGCGACCCACAATATCGGCTTCGCGCAGGCTGCTTTTCATCAGCTTCGCGAGCGTGAGGAGCACTTCATCCCCAACCGGATGACCGTAAGTGTCATTGACTTGCTTGAAATGATCAATATCGACCATAGTGCAGCACAGTGGCTCTTTGTAACGTCGGGCGACTGGCAGTAAGTCTTGCAGATGCTCCGACAAAAAGCGGCGATTGCGTAACCCCGTCAACGGATCGGTCAACGCCATCGATTGTAGTTCAGCGTTGGCGCGCATGAGATCGTCTTGTAAGAACTTGATGCGTAACGCGACTTCAATGCGTGCGATGAGTTCCGCCGCGTTGAACGGCTTGACCAAGTATTCAATCGCGCCTAGCCCTAGCCCAGTTTGCAATGACTTGATGTCACTTCGGGCAGTCAGAAACATGATAGGAATGGTCTTGGTTTCGGGGTCGCTGAGGATCTTTTTGGCGAAGCGAAAGCCGTCTTGCTCTGGCATCATGATGTCGAGCAAGATGAGGTCAGGGGAAATTTCGCCAATTTTTTGCCAACCCGAAGCGCCTGAACGTGCGGTATGCACTTCATAAGGATGATTGCGCAAAATTGCGTTGAGCAGATCAAGCACATCTTGAGCGTCATCAATGACAAGAATGCGGGCTTTTTTTACGGCTGGGCGTGCCATAACAGGCTTAATAGGATCTATGAACAGATCGGTCTTTAAGTGAACGGAAGATATTACGTTGTTCATACCAGTACATGTGCCCAAATGGGCAATAAATGCGTCCTTACAGGCTTCTTGGCCGTTGCGCTAGTCAAGCTGATACCGCAAACGAGGCAACCTTGAATAAGGTAGAAGCACTCTGTTTAGACAAGTTTGTTTTGCCCCCTCCAAATTAGGGGATTATGGAACAAACTATACCATCAATTTGGTTAGAATCTTATTCGCTTGAGGGGCAAATAAGTACCCCTTCGCTGTTACGTTCGACTCCTAAGAACGCTACAGGATCATACGTATTGCGATAGTCAGTTTCATCGTCAAATCCCCCGTCGGCAGTGGATTTCACAATTGAAAAGTGTAGGTGCAACCCCGTTGGGCTGTCTGGCGTGCCGGACCAGCGACCTTGGAATCCCAAGAGGGTGCCGGCTTCAACAAATTTATTGTATGTGCCAGCAGGGAATTCGTCAGACACAAACGACATTGTGCCGTCCGTAGAGCCCATGTGGGTGTAGTACGTCCAGAGGGTTTCGCCTTGTGCTAGTTCAGGGTACTCCTGCGTAAACTCAGGATGTTGGATGATGACGGTGCTAAACCAGTCGGCTTCGCGCGTTAGGTACCCATCGTAGGCAGCAATAATGGGCGTAATATTCTCTTCACCAGCGGGACTAAAAATATCAAACCCACTGTGGTTATGGCCCGGACGGAAACTGTCGCCATATTCCACGCCGATGAATCCGGTTGTTGGGAACAGCATTGGCGCATCGCCACAGCGTTGACCCATCTCTATGCCCCAGTCAGGAAAGAGGCTTGCGTCATAAATCCAGCCTTGTAACCGTCGCACGCGCCCCGAGGTGACAAATTCCGCTGGTCGGAAAACCCACCACGCGACCGCGCCAACAGCGATGAGTAATACCACGGCGGCAAACAAAAGCCACATCATAATTTTGCGCCGCGGCGTACGTTGGTTAAGTGAGATGGAAGAGGAGCGTTTGAACATACGACTAGCCCATTGTATTGAAGAAAACAGGCAATAAGTTGTGAGAGTTTATTGGGTAAATTTGAACTTTATTGATGAAAGTGAAGGGTGTAGGGACGCCAATGCTCGTCTATAGTATTCGCGTAGGCTGAGCTTGTCGTCCGCAGGTAAGGCTTGCGGCTAGCCGGGTGTTGCGCCAGAGCAATGCCGGACTTCGACAGGCTCAGCCCTCTTTGGCTAGCAGAACTGTGTGCCGTCCTCAAGACTTCCGAATCGGCGTCTCAAAGCGTTCCAACACCTGCGCAATGCGCTGTAATTTCATAAACCGCGGATGCGTAAAGCCGTCATCCTGCACTTGCTCGTGCACCCAGGTGTGCTTGAACGGAATGTGAATCGCGTATGTGCCGATCTCTAGCAACGGCAGCACATCAGAACGCATCGAATTGCCAATCATTACAAATTCATCTGGATGGATGCCGTAACGGTCCAACACTTGCTGATAGTCACGCGGCTTCTTCTCGCTGATGATCTCGACGTGCTTGAAAAAATCACCCACGCCAGAGCGCGCGATCTTGGTTTCCTGATCTAGCAAATCGCCCTTTGTAATCAGCATGAGAGTGTAGTCCTCATCTAGGCTGTCGAGCACGTGCCGCACGTCAGGCAGCAACTCAATCGGCTGGCGTAACATCACCTTGCCCAGATTGATAATCTGCTGCACATCCTTGGTGCTGATCAAGCCTTGTGTGACTTGCAATGCTGTCTCAATCATCGACAACATAAACCCTTTGATGCCATAGCCATACAGCGCTAGATTTGTGCGCTCCACAGCGTAGAGCTTATCCGCGAGTTCTTCGGCACTGACATATTTTGTTAGCAGCGCATTGAACTCTTTCTCAACGTCTTGGAAATAGGTTTCATTGACCCAAAGCGTGTCATCCGCGTCAAAGGCAATGGTTTTGATAGTGGTAGGGGTGAACGTGAGCATGCAGGGATTGTAAGGCGTAAGATGTAATGCGTAAGGAACTCGGTGGCACTACATTCAGAAGAAAACTGATTTAAAATCAACATAGAATGGGCTTAGCTCCTGAGTTGAAATCAAAATTACGAATTACACCTTACGCATTCTGCCTCATGCCTACGCCATTACACAAAAAATCATCCATCACTGACATTCGCGACCGTTTTGACAATGATGTCGAACGTTTCTCCGTCTTAGCCACCGGCCAATCCGCCACCATCGATGCGCCGTTGGCGATGGAACTGATTACGCAGGCCGCGGTGTCGGTCACGTCTCCCATTCAACGTGTGTTGGATCTAGGTTGCGGTGCAGGCAACAACACGCTCAAACTGCGCCTTGAATTGGGCCAAGATTTTGACGTGGATTTGCTTGATTTGAGCCAGCCGATGATTGAGCGTGCTGTGCAGCGCGTAGGCGAAATCAATAGCGGCACCATCATCCCGATCCATGGGGATTTTCGTGAGATTGACATGGCAGATGAAACCTATGATGTGATCTTAGCCGCGGCTGTCCTACACCACCTGCGCGATGATGCGGACTGGGAAGCAACGTTTGCAAAACTCCATCGCGTGCTAAAACCGGGCGGCAGCATCTGGATTACAGACTTGGTCTTACATGAAGTCGGCGCAGTCCATGACCTCATGTGGCAGCGCTATGGGGAATACCTGACTGACTTTGGCGGTGCTGAGTACAAAGAAAAAGTCTTTGCTTATATAGATAAGGAAGACTCCCCGCGCCCGCTGACCTACCAATTGGACTTACTCCGCAACGTCGGCTTTGCCCACGTAGATGTACTGCATAAGAACTCGAACTTCGCGGCTTTTGGCGCGGTGAAGGCATTGTAAGGGCGGGATGGCTCCCGCCCCCCGTCTCGATTCACATGTATGTAAATGCAAGGGTGGCGTCCCCGAGTCTGCACAACGTCGGACGTTCTAAATTCTGCGAAATGTTGGGTCGCTTGGGTGCATGTCGATTCGCCTCTACCGGTTTGGTGTTCACATTCGTTGATTGGTGATTATTTGTGGATTCAACATCAAAAAATCCGCGTTCATCCGCGCTCGTCCGCGGCTAATCTCTCCCACAAAATGATAAACTTTCTCTCTTGGACGAGAGCCATCTCGCCCCTACGAGGGAATTTTGAAACTCAACCTTTTCGCCGATTACGCCGATCTGCTGCGGCGCAATAAAAACTATCGTCAGCTGTTTTATAGCCGTGTCATCAGCTTGTTTGGGGACTGGTTCAACCTGATCGCATCGGCGGCGTTGGTGGCGGAGTTGACCGACTCTGGAACGGCCATCGGCGGGTTGTTTTTGGCGCGCTTTTTGCCGGCATTTTTCATGAGTCCAGTGGCCGGTGCGCTCTCTGACCGCATCGACCGGCGCACCATTCTGATCTGGGCGGATCTTATCCGCGTCCCGATTGCGCTTTCATTCCTATTCGTTCGCTCTGGCGACCTTGTCTGGCTAATCTATGTGCTGACCGCGCTGCAATTTAGCGGCATGGCGTTTACCGAATC
>JAHDIM010000030.1:18462-29036 GCA_020630805.1 Anaerolineales bacterium | reverse complement strand
CAATTGCTCAAACAAACAAAAAAATAGGTTTGGTTTGCATCTAGACAGGGGATATTGAAAATTAGTACGATATTTACACCTCTTGTAAACCAGACTGTAACCGGAGCATCGTTACTTTTCCATTAAGCTTTACGTCAAAGGATTTTGACACTTGTGAATGAAACTGAAACAGAGTTTTCAGGTGGCGTCGGCTTATATATTTCACGGCAAGCCAGTGGAATAGGGCGCTATGTCTGGGAACAACTGATTATGCTGTTGTTCGGCTGGATGCCAACGGTTGTTGGCATTGGTGTCCGAGCTTTTGCTTACAAATTGATATTGAAGAGCAAAGGACTGGCGGCCATTGAGAAAAATGTGCGCTTACGCTTTGCTAGCAATATTCAACTCGGCAAGAACGTTTACTTAGACGAAGGTGTCTATATTCATGCAACGCCCAATGGCGTCACAATTGGCGATGGATCAATTGTGATGCACGGCGCAATTTTGCACGTTTACAACTTTCGCGGATTACCAAATTCAGGGATCACCATTGGTCAAGATAGCCTCATTGGCGAAAAGACTGTGATCCGTGGGCAAGGTGGTGTCACCATAGGTGACCGGGTGTTTACGTCACCCATGACGCAGCTTATTGCGGTCAACCACATTTTTGATGATCCCGAAACCCCATTTGTAAAGCAGGGCATTACTGCTGAAGGCATCGTCATTGAAGACGATTGCTGGCTCGGCGCGAATGCAGTGATTACAGATGGCGTTACAGTTGGGCGCGGGTCTGTTGTGGCCGCCGGTGCCGTTGTAACTAAGGATGTGCCGCCATTTAGCGTGGTAGGTGGCGTCCCAGCGAAAGTAATTCGTAAGGTGGGTGATCGATCTTCAGCAGCGATCGACACACCAATTTACTACTAAACACGAACTCGATCATAACCCATTGCTAATGATGAGTTCCTAAACAAATTTCATATTTCGTGATATTTTTCTCAAACCATAGTTAGAAGGCACTCATGACCAGCATCGCTGCAACATCAGTATTACCAAATCAAATGACAGCAACAACCGCAACTTCCGATCTGCCACTTTTTTCAGTGGTTATCCCTGCTCTTGATGAAGAAAATGGGATTGCTGAAATTATCGAGCGCGTACTTTCAATCTCAGATGAACTGAACAAGATTGGAATGAGCGGCCCTGAATTGATCGTTGTAGACGACGGCTCAACTGACCGAACAGCCGAAATTGTCAACAGCTATGACGGCGCAGCGCTTATTCAACACGATGTCAATCGTGGCTACGGTGCCGCAATCAAGACTGGTTTGGCCCAAGCAAAAGGGGACTATGTGTCTTTCTTAGATGCAGATGGCACCTATCCACCAGAACATTTTCCACGCTTGTGTGCGAAGGCGCTGACGGGCTATGACCTGGTCATTGGCACCCGGATGGCTGGTGCTGAAACTGGCATGCCGCTGGTGCGCAAGATTGGGAACTTTATCTTTGCTAATATGTTGACGTTGCTTGGTACGCGTCGTATTACGGACTCTGCTAGTGGTCAACGCGTCATCAAGCGCACGAGCCTCCAAAAACTGTATCCACTGCCAGATGGGCTGAACTTCACGCCAATTATGAGCGTACGTGCGATGCATGAAAACATCAAGATGGTGGAAATCCCAATTCCATATAGCGAACGCGTTGGTGACTCAAAATTGAGCGTTGTCAAAGATGGATTGCGCTATGTGCAAACTATCACTTGGACCACACTGGGTTACAACCCTGTGCGTGTGTTTGGGATCCTTGGATTGGTTGGGATTGTTATTGCTGCCGCAATTGGGATTGCAGTGTTGGTTGCACGCCTCAGTGGTGTGACGACACTAGGCGGTTGGGGCGTTGCAGGGATCTTCGCTGCACTCGTTTGTGGTGTTGCTGGGGTCAGTTTGTTCAACCTTGGCGCGACGTTCAACTATTTGGTAGCACTCGTTGGAAATATCCCAACTCAAGCCGGGATGTTTGGAAAACCAATGTTTGATCCACCATTGGATCGTAAGTTTGGTCGCTTTGGTCTACTGTTGACAATTGTAGGGGTAATTGCCGCAGTTGTTTCTATGGTGCTTGGGATCAATGGCTGGCCAGTGTCACGTTTGTGGTTGTATCTAGTAAGCAGTGCAATGGTGATCTTGGTCGGTTTACAGTTGATGACATCATGGGTTGTCATGCGCATTCTTGAAGAACTTTCACTGCGCGATCTGCATGCTGAACAAGATATCAAAGGCATTCGCAATCGCTAATTTTCAATTTCCGCTGCGTCTGCGGCGGCATAATTTTTAGCCATCTACACCCTTTACAACGTAGGTGGGCACTGAAAAACGAGGTCTATTTATGGCAGATTCAGCCGTAAAACTAACGGATACTATTCCGGAAGATGTAAAAAACAACTTAGGTACGCGCCGCATTGTGTCGTTGCCTGAAGCAAACTTCCCTGACGCCGATCAAATTGTGCGTGATGGGGCTGTTGCTCGAAAAACCGAGTCTAAAGCAGACGTTATGTTGGTCAATCCGCCAGCACCAGATGGGGCGCTATGGATTCGTACGCAACATCGTGTCGGACGGCGCACCCGTGAAAACATGGTATGGCCGCAAGTCAGCTTGGCTCAAATGGCAGCGTTGATGGTGCCAGACTATACCGTTGCTGTGAGCGACGCGATGGCCGAACGCATGTCATGGCCTGACTTTGAAGACTACTTGCGTGAAGTTCGCCCTAAGTATTACTTGACTCAAGTGACTGCGCCAACACTCACCAACGACATGTATGGTGTCTTCTTGGCAAAGAGCTTGGGCGCTGTCACCATTGGCTTTGGGACACATGTGACTCCGGTTGCGCGTGAAACCTTGCGCCAGTTTCCTGCGCTTGACTATGTCTTGCGTGGTGAACCTGAAATGACCTTACGCGAACTGGTTGACACGCTAGAAGCTGTCAACGGTCGCTGGGCAATTGGTGAAGAAGGCAAGCTTTGCGACCCACAATCTGGCCAGTGGCTGGAAGGTCAAAGCCGAATTTGGAAGATGTGGAAAGAAGACGCCACATGGAAGCCGTCATGGACGTATCCAAATGAAGCGATGGGCCAGATTGCAGAAGAAAATTCCAATGGTGTAAATGGAACGGCGAAGTCGTTTAACAAAGCCCATGGGACCGCAGCGAAGTTCATCAAGAAAGCGACGAAAAAGAAAGGCGCTGAAGACTTTGTGCTGCCAGTTTTGCCTGCAAAACCGGTGTCAATGTATGACGGCGCCCAGCCTAGCTACGAGCAGTTGGCTGCAATTCGCGGTCTTAGCTGGCGTTGGAATGGCGAAATCATCTCTAACTGGGATCGCCACTTCTTCGAAAGCTTAGATGACTTGCCAATGCCAATGCATCACTTGTTGCCGTTCGACAACTATCGGATGCCGATGATCAAAGGTAAGTTCACCTTTATTGTGACGAGCCGTGGTTGTCCAGCAGGATGTAAATACTGCATCAAGCACGTGAGTTATCAGAACTCAGTGCGTCTACGCTCGCCTAAGCTGCTCGTCGAAGAAATGAAGTTGCTCAAGGATTTGGGCATCGTCCATGTGCATATGTATGCCGACTTGTTCACGGTCAATCGTGATCAGGTCATGGAACTCTGTGACTTGCTGATTGAAGAAGACCTTGGCTTGACCTGGACCTGTAACAGCCGCGTTGACTATGTCGATGAAGAACTGTTGCACAAGATGGGTAAAGCGGGCTGTATGCTCATTTCTTGGGGGATTGAAAGCGCCAATGAAATGGTCTTGAAGCGTGCTCGCAAAGGCTATAAGAAAGAACAAGCGCACAAAGCTCTCAAATGGGCAAAGGATGCTGGTATCAAGAACTGGGGTTACTTCATCATCGGCTTGCCAGGTGAAACGGTCGACTCCATCAAAGAAACCATGGCATTCTCCAAAGAAGTGGATCTTGATATTGCGCTATTCCACGTTGCTGCGCCGTACCCAGGGACACCATTCTTCTTTGAAGTTATTGAAAATAATTGGTTCCGTTCAGGAACAAATTGGGAGGAGGTTGACATGGACAAGGGCACTGTCCTTGACTATGAAAACCTGTCGGCTGAAGAACTGATGTATTGGCAAAAGCGCGCATTCCGCGAATGGGCGTTTAGACCAAAACCGGTTTGGACAATGCTACGCTCAATGAACACGTGGCAAGGCTTCAAAAGTGCCATCGACATCGGTCTGCAAACGCTCGGTTGGGTTGGGGACGACTAGTCACCACTTCACCTAGAGCTCCACATTGTGATCCTAAGCCGCCTGCAATTGCAGGCGGCTTACCGTGTAAAACGTCCGCAGAATTTTCTGCGGGACAAGAATTTTAGTCATCATTTTTTATGAAGTTTTATCGCCGCGTTTCGTTGGCAATTTTAGCTACGTTAGTTGTCTTCGCATTATTCTTAGCGCCAACGCAATCTTCTGTATGGGCCCAAGATGAAGGTGAAGGCACCGAGTCTGAAGCGACGCCTGTTCCTGAAGAATCAACTGAAGGGGACACGGCACTAGAAGGCGCGGAAGATGACGGCTTTGGTGAGGCAACGCCGGAATTGTTTATCAGTTCTGATGAAACGCCTGAGGCAGAAGGATTGCCGACCAATACGGCGGTTGCCTTAGATACACCAGTCGTGCTGCTACCAAGGCTAGGCGGCCCAGTCCTGACCCCTGAAATTGGTGATGGTGGTCCTGCCTTTGGTGGAATTGTCATTTTGACGGACCCCGCTGGTGGGGCACCGAGCATTATTATTGCAGGCACTGAGTCTCCAGCAACGGGGGTTGGTGAAGATGTGCCGCCAGCAGAACCATCTCCAACACCACGGCCAATTATTTTTCCAACGCGAACGCCAGTGCCGACCCCAATTCCGCTCCCAACAGCGTTCCCAACAGCGATTCCTGAACCAGGCGATGTCTGGACACAGCCATTGAACTTGTCACAATCTGGGTCAGCTTCAATTCCGTCTGTTGCAGTGCAAAGTGACGGTACGTTGCATGCAGTCTGGTGGGATGAATTCAACTATGCCCAGTATGCTTACACAACTGTAGGCGGTTGGACAGTTCCACGAACCATTCCTGAAGTTGTCGGTGTGACCAGTCAAGTCGATCAAAAAGTACAAGCACCTGGCTATCTGCGTACCTATGTGACAGAAAGTGGCACGGCAGTTGTATTCTGGCTGGATGAAAACGATAACTTGATGAGCTCACGCTCAACAATTGACAGTAACTCTTGGTCAACTCCAAAGCGTGCTGCGACTGGGCCAGTCGGTTGGGATATTCGCGTCGGCGGCAACGGTGCCATTCATGTGGCATACCTACGTGCAACTGACAGTGAGCAATTCCCGGCCGGTGCTTACTATCGTGTCTCAACAGACGATGGTGAGTCGTTCGAAAGCGCAGTGCCTATTCAGGTCTCAAACTACTTCCGCACCATTGAAAAAGGCGAAGGCCACATTCGCATTGCAGATAACGATGGTCAATTGCTTGTTGGTTGGGATGATCCACGTCTGGATTTGAGCTTCTTGTCTCGCTCAGTTGATGGCGGGCAGTCGTTTGAAGAGCCTCGTAACGTTGAGTCGTTGCAAGATCGGCCAGCACAACATATTCGTTTGCTGCCACTTTCTGAAGGAAGCTATCTCCGACTTTGGGAAGCGGGTGAAACCTGTAACATCTATCAACAAGTGTCTGTCAATGGTGGTGAGTCATGGACAACGCCAGCCCGTGTGCTGGAATCACTCGGTGGCTGTTTAGGGGAAGATAGTTACTACATTACCCCTGACAATAAACTGTTGTATGTCAACAAAACTGGTGAAGGTGACCAAGCCCGCACCCATCTCATGATCTGGGATGGCCAAAGCTGGGCAGATCCGCTTGCAATTCAGTTTGACTTCCAAAATCCAATTACCAACCGTACGTCGACTATCGGCTGTGCAAGCGCTGTTCAAAACGGCACTTTTGTCTCAGTTGTCGGCTGTGATCAAGGTGGGGATATTGTTGTGTCAAAGAGTGTTCCGACGACAACTAAGCTCCTCCCAGTCTTAGAGCAAGCTTGGGAGCCAGGCGTTGTGCTGTCAAACACTACAGTGAACGTTGGCGTGCCATCGGTTGCAGTAGAACCGGGTGGAAACCTGCATATCCTGTGGGGCGAAGCTGCGAATACAACTGAATCAGACAATACGAGCTTTGCATATTTGCGCGGCGACGGTGAAAACTGGTCCGCAATTGCGACCGTGATTGACCCTGAAACGCGCGTCGAAGATCCATCATTGGTGACAGATGCCAACGGGATTTTGCACGCTGCATGGAGCAACGGTCCAACCGGTACAGTAATGTATTCACGTACATTTGGGCGTGATGCAGTCTCTGAAGACAGCTGGATTGCTGACATTGCACTGCCGGCAGTTGGTGATGTCGGGGGCTGGCCAAGCTTAGCCATTGCACCTGACCAAACTTTGCATGCGATTTATACCGTGCCGTTGAATGAAAACCGTGGTGTGTACCACACGCTATCAACGGATCAAGGTCTCAACTGGTCAACGCCAACGTTGATGTTCGATGCTGCCTCAGAGAATTGGCAGATGGCACGTAACACGGACCTACGCATTGACCGCAACGGGCGTCTTCACGCAGTTTGGGCGCACTCAACGCTACCAAGCTCAGAAGCGCCACTTGGTGCCTATTACGCCTATTCAGATGACGACGGCTTGTCATGGACTGAACCCGGCATCATCGATTTAGATGGAGCAGGTTACCCGCAATTAGAACTGACCAACAATGGTGAGGTGCACATTGCCTGGGTACGCAGTGGTTTTGCTGGCTTAGAAGTCTGGCACCAATGGAGCCCAGATAGTGGGCAAACGTGGAGTGAAGCAGCTGCTATTCCTGGTACGCAAAACGTCACCACAGATTTTGGTTTTGCGTCTAATGGGCAAGACAATATCTACTTGTCTGGGATCCTGACCACAGAACAAAATTCAGCCTCGCTCTTCTTTACATTCTGGAATGGTCAAGAATGGGTGGGTTACGACACGACGTTGCTTGGGATTGATGCTGCGCAAGATGCAGGTGTGCGTGCCCAACTCTTGCCAAACGGCAAGTTGGGCCTTGTGTATCGTGTTCAAGCGACAACGTCTAGCGGTGTCCCGCAATACGTCATTGGGTATACGCAACGGCAAGTGACTTCAGAACTAATTGCAGCCCAAGAGGTCTTCCCAACACAAGATGCTGAGCTAGTATCAGATCTAAAACCTACAGAAGAAGCAATTGCAGCGGTGACGCCAGTGCCAACGTTTACGCAAATTGGCCCAACTGTGATGCCGCCCCCAGAACCATTTGTCGACGAAGCCGTTGATATAGGTGGCACTAACAGTGGCCGCAACATGCGAATTGCAATTGTTGCAGGTGCAATGGTCTTGATCTCTCTCTTCTCGCTGTTGTTCTTGCGACGTAGACAATAACCATGGCATTAACTGACCAACTTTCGCTTGAGAATAATCTTGAGCAACTTCCCGAAATGCCGCAGACGATCATCCGGAAAACGACCGGATTGGCCGCGCTGCAACTTGATCAGGTTTGGGCATTCCGCGAATTGCTGTATTTTCTTGTCTGGCGTGATGTAAAAGTCCGCTATAAGCAAACTGCACTTGGGATTGCTTGGATTGTGCTCCAACCGCTGATTATGCTGGGGTTGTATTATGTGATTTTTGGGATCTTGCTACAGGTTCCTTCAAATGGCGTACCGTACCCCGCGTTTGCGTTTGCTGCGCTTGTCCCGTGGACCTACTTTGCAGGTGCTTTAGGCCGGGCGTCTATTAGTCTCGTAGAAGGCGCACAACTCGTTACCAAAGTCTATTTTCCTCGCCTATTAGTACCGCTGTCGGCAGTTTTGGCTGGGTTAGTCGACTTTGCGATCGCATTTGTTGTACTGATTGCGGTGTTGTTGTCGTATCGCATTGTGCCAAGCGTGGAAATTCTGCTTTTGCCAGTCTTTTTGTTGTTTGGCATTCTGACTGCGCTTGGATTTAGCCTATGGCTTTCTGCGCTCAACGTACACTATCGCGACATTAAGCACCTTGTGCCATTTATTGTGCAGACTTGGTGGTTTGCAACGCCTGTGATGTACGCAACCAGCATCTTCCCTGAAAGCTTCCGCTGGGTTCTTGCTCTCAATCCAATGACAGGCGTTGTGGAAGGCTTCCGCTGGGCGCTGCTTGGCGGGCAATACCCAGGCGCACAATTGCCACTTCATTTGTATGCAATCTCTGTTGGCATCTCGATCCTTGTTTTGGTCACTGGGATGTTCTTCTTCCGTTCAACTGAACGCACCTTTGCAGATATCGTCTAATGTCAGCGCTCGCAATTAACGTCGATAACATCGGCAAGAAGTTTGAAATTGGCGCTGCCCGTAGCAGCAATGACACCTTGCGTGACGCAATTGTCAATGTGGTTAAGTCACCATTGAAGCGTTTGCAAGGCAATGCGCAAAGCAACACTAACGATTTCTGGGCACTGCGCAACATCAATTTTGATGTCAAGCACGGTGAAGTGATGGGGCTAGTCGGGCGCAATGGCGCTGGCAAGAGTACGTTACTCAAGATCTTGTCACGGATTACCGAGCCGACCGAAGGCCGTGCGGTCATCAATGGTCGCATTGGCTCCTTGCTGGAAGTCGGGACAGGCTTCCATCCAGAGTTAACTGGGCGTGAAAACATCTTTCTCAACGGTGCCATTCTTGGCATGCGGCGGACAGAAATCACGCGCAAGTTTGATGAAATTGTCGCGTTCGCTGAAATCGAGAAATTCTTAGATACGCCGGTCAAGCGCTACTCAAGTGGGATGTATGTCCGCCTTGCGTTTGCGGTTGCAGCCCACCTTGAACCTGAAATCCTTTTGGTTGACGAAGTGCTCGCCGTTGGTGACGCTGCGTTCCAAAAGAAGTGTCTTGGCAAAATGAGTGATGTGGCTGGTGAGGGCCGGACTGTCTTGTTTGTGAGCCACAACATGACCGCTGTCCAAAGCTTATGCCATCGTGCTGTTTGGCTTGAAGGTGGGGGTGTTCGCGAAATAGGACCGGCGCAAAAAATTGTCCAAGGGTATTTACAAACCGCGGCAGTTGCAACTGCAGAGCAAGTTTGGGAAGACCCAGAAACTGCGCCTGGTGACGACAAAGTTAGGCTGCAAGCGGTGCGGGTTGTCCCGCAAGACGGTGTTGCGTTTGATGACATCAACGTCAATACACCTGTTGACTTGCAATTTGCGTTTCATAACTATCAAGATGATGTTGAGTTGAATTTTAGCCTCATCATTCATAATCTTGAAGACGTTTGTATTATGAATGTGGTCAGCCCACCGCAACGCTTTGAAAAAGGCGTAGTGAACGGTGTCTGTCACATTCCGGCTGGATTGCTCAATGACGCCACCTATCGGGTGCGTTTGTTAGTTGTACAAGATACCTCAGTTGCGTTGCTAGATGCACCAGACATCCTCATGTTTGAGGTGCAAGATGTTGAACGCGAAGGCAATTGGTACGGCAAGTGGCCTGGGGCCGTTCGCCCAACGCTAGATTGGACTGTGGACTATCGTGGGTAAGCCAATTGTGATCTTAGGCGCTGGGGGACTGGCGCGTGAAGTGCAATATATTTACGATGCGCGTCGCGAAGCCTTAGGCGAAGATATTCGTTTGCTAGGGTTCATTGTTGACGCTAAATACGGACAACCGGGCACCATTGTCAACGATTTGCCAATTTTGGGCGACCTGAGTTGGCTGGCTGCGAATGCAGACAAAGTGTTGGCAGTCTGTGGCGTTGGTGAATCACACTTGCGCTATCAATTTGTCAAACGCGCTGAGCAAACGGGCGTTAAATTTACGAATGCAATTCATCCAAACTGTACGTTCTCGCAGTATGTAACGTTTGGCAAAGGTGTTGTAATGGCTGCTGGCTGTAACCTGACCAGTCAGATTGAGCTTGCAGATCATGTGCATCTCAATCTGTCTACTACGGTGGGGCACGATGTCTTGATGGAACCATTTTCAACGACTGCTCCGGGGGTCAATATCTCCGGCAATGTCACCTTCAAAGAAGGGGCGTACGTTGGCAGTGGCGCCGCAATTATTCCAAAAACAACAATCGGCGCCTGGTCGATTGTTGGCGCAGGGGCTGTTGTAACAAAAAACTTGCCTGACAATGTGACTGCAGTCGGTGCGCCCGCCAAAGTAATCAAAACCCGCGAAGCCGGTTGGCATATTCCAAAATGAAATCAGACGTATCAGATTTAGCCAGCTACGGTGGCACTCCTGCGTTCGCTGAAAAGCTTCATGTCGGTCGTCCAAATGTCGGCGATCGTGACGTGTTGATGGGCCGCATCGGTGACATGCTGGATAATCGCTGGCTCTCCAACAATGGGCCTTATGTTCAAGAGTTTGAGCAAAAAATTGCGGACTACTTGGGCGTGAAGCACTGTATTGCAATGTGTAATGCCACAATCGCGCTTGAAATTGTGGCCCGTGCTGCTGGCGTCACCGGCGAAGTGATTGTGCC
>JAHDIM010000030.1:5833-18362 GCA_020630805.1 Anaerolineales bacterium | reverse complement strand
TGTTCGCATCAAGGCAAAATGCTTGGCGGCTTTGGCGATGCAGAAGTGTTTAGCTTCCATGCAACAAAGTTTATGAACTCGTTCGAAGGTGGTGCAGTCACCACGAACGATGATGAATTGGCGGACCGCATTCGCTTCATGAAGAACTTTGGCTTTGCAGGCTATGACCAAGTCGACTATGTCGGGACAAACGGCAAGATGACAGAGGTTGCAGCGGCAATGGGCCTGACAAGTCTTGAGAGCCTGGACCATTTCATTTCGACAAATTACAACAACTATGTCGCCTATCGAGAAGGCCTTGCGGCTATTCCGGGCGTGCGGATGTTTGAGTATGACGAAAGCGAAAAGCGTAATTATCAATACATTGTGTTGGAAGTCGACGCTGAAAAGGCAGGAATTTCGCGCAATCGGTTGGTAGAACTGTTGCACGCTGAAAACATCTTAGCGCGTCGTTATTTCTACCCCGGCGTGCACCGGATGGAGCCGTACGCTTCTTTATTCCCTCATGCAGGTTTGCTGTTACCAAATACGCAAGCACTGAGCGAACAAACCATGATTTTGCCAACCGGGACGGCTGTCAATCCAAATGACGTTGCGCAAGTCTGTAGCGTTATTCGTTTCATCGTGGAAAATGCAGCTGAGGTCGCTGCATAACGGTTATGCCACGTCCAAAAGTCAGCGTCTTAATGATCACCTACAATCACGCGCCGTTTATTGCGGAGTCGATTGATAGCGTCTTGATGCAAGAGACTGATTTTGCCTATGAACTTGTCATTGGCGAGGACTGTTCACCGGATAACACGCGGGAATTAATTGAAGGATATGTTGAGAAATATCCTGACATCGTAAAGCTATTGCCTAAAACTCAGAACCTAGGCGCGCATCGGAATTTTATTCAGGTGTATGCCGCCGCTGAGGGTGAGTATTTTGCCCACCTTGAAGGTGATGACTACTGGACTGACCCCAAAAAACTGCAAAAGTTTGCCGATCATCTCGACGCAAATCCAGAGCATTCGACTGTTTTTGCTGACGTTGAACTCATTGACACGCATGGCAAATTGGTGCGAGATCATTACTTCCCTCATGAGATTAAGCCTGTCAGTACGATTGAAGATCTCTTGGTTGCGGACTACATTCCCAATATGGCAGTAATGTATCGGCGTGACTTATTTGGGGAATTCCCCGACTTCATTCGCAATGCGCAAGTGCCGATGGTCGACTGGCCGCTGCACCTGATGAATGCTGACACAGGCCCGCTCGCTTTTATTGACCAAGTCGTAGCGCGCTATCGTTTGCACGATGGTGGCATCTGGTCTGGCGTAGATTTACGCAAAAAAGTACAGGCGCATTTGACGCTGTATCAGTTTTTGAATAAACAATTCGACTTTCGTTTTGATAAGTTGATCAAAAAACAGTTGGCATTCAACTATTACTGGTTAGCCACTGAACAAATGAAATATGGAGAACGCGGAAAAGCGCTAAAAAATCATTTTCGCGCACTACTTACCTCTCCATTCAATATGCCAATTGCGTATGGCCTCTGGGCGCGTTTATTGGCGCGCTGGTCGTTTCCGCAGCTTTATGCAAGGCTTGGTGGCACCAGCGATTTGCAACCTTCTTCGTAACCGTATTTGATGTTTCGTAACGTGCTTTTTCAACAACGCTATTGGATCGCAGTCGCACTGGCATTTTGTGTGGCTATCTTTGGTGTTTCACAAGTCGAGTCACAAGAGTTCTGGACACCAGTTGTCGATGTTTCACAAACAGAGTCCAGCGCCACATGGCCCACGATTGCCACTGACCAATGGGGCGGTGTGCATGTCATCTGGGCTCAAAAATTTGGAGGCAAATTGCCGTCTCCACCCAGACGCCCGTTGGAATTAGGCGACACGCTCTATTATTCGCGCTGGGATGATGAAATCAATGCTTGGACACCACCAGCTGACATTATCATTGCCGATCAAGATGCGCCGCACCTTATTCACCCAAGTTTGAAAGTTGGCAATGATGGCTTCATCTATGCGGTCTGGTCTGATATCAAGATTGGGCTGCGTTTTGGGCGGGCACCGATGGGAACCGCTAGCAATACGCGCAGTTGGGAGCTATTTGAACCGATTGTCGAGGCCCAAGGCGTTGACCGTAGTCAACTGCTCATTGACGAAAATGGGGGGCTGCATGTTCTCTATTCCCGAGTCGCCTCAAGCGATGGTGGTGACGGTAACGTGGCCTATATTCGTTCAGACGACAAAGGCAATAACTGGACCCGTCCTCGCATTGTTAGTGCTGTCAATTCTGACTTGCCGGTCGCGTCTTTGAAGCCGCGCATGGCCTTTGATGATCGCGGTGGTATACATGCGGTTTGGGTAGAAGCAACGCCGCCACGCTGGCTTGGCGAACGCATTTATTACGCGAGTTCTCCAGATGGGGGGAACACTTGGACACTGCCGTCTCTGATTGGACAATTACGTGCTGGTGAAGTTTGGGCTGAAGCGCCAAATATTGAGTTCACCCGTGATGGTAAGTTGCACCTTGTCTATACCTGTGGTTTCAATCCACACCGCTGTTATCGCGTGTCAACAGACTATGGCCAAACTTGGTCAGTCCGTGAACGGATTTTTGCGGACATGCAATCGCTTGCGGGTTGGGACTCAATGGTAGCGGATGGTGAAGGCAACTTGCATTTTATTGCCCAGCTGCGTGAGCCGGAAGGAATTTACTACTCCACCTTGCCAGAAGGCGGTGAGTGGAATCCGGTTGTCCGCGTGGTGGAAGCGCCAAAATACGCGCAGGCTCACTTTCCTGAAGCAAGTTTAGTTCTTGGAAATCAGCTGCATATTGTGATGCAGAACGAAGGCATTGGTGACATTTGGCACTTCCAAGTGGAAACCGCTAGCCGCCCAGTTCCAGCGTCAGACACATTACCAGAAGCGCGGAATGGTGCTCAAGCTGGACAGTCCGATGGTGGTGATAGTTCGGCAGCAGGGGCTGTTCAGGAAGATCCACGTCTGGTTGAGCCTGAGCCGTTTGTAGAGGAACCGACCGCATCAAACGCGGTGCTCAGTCAGCAAACTGCAATTTGGATTGGATTTATTCCGGTGGCGCTACTTGTTGTTGCTGTTGTGTTTTATACCCAGCGCAAACGGCGGCGGTTCTAGTACTTTGTCATGAATGCGCTTAACATCGCGCTATTTCATAATTTGCCATCTGGCGGAGCAAAGCGCGCTGTCTATGATCTATCGCATCAGTTGGCGCAACGTGGGCATCGCCTAACTGAATATCGATTTCCTACGGCAAACACGGACTTTTTACCGCTGACGGAAACGGTTGACGCCACAATTGAACTACCGTTTAGGCCATTGCCGTACAAGCACGTTCCCATTCCGGGCATGTCGCCACACGTCAATGCCCTGCGCAGGATCCGTACATTACAAAACTTAGACGTAGCGTCTCAGAAATTTGCTGCGCAAATTGATGCTCAAGGCTATGACGTTGTTTGGCTCAATGACTGCATCATCAGTCTTAAGCCTTACTTGCTGCGCTATTTGAAAACGCCAAGCGTGTTTTATATTCATCATGGTCCTTACGAGCGCGAACAGCAGTATTTGCAGGTGCTAGATTCAGACCGTGATGGGCAAAGCTTTAAACAACGTTTCTACGGACTGACTGACAATCGACGGGCTGCGTTTGAAGCCCGCGAGGAACGATATACGTCACAGGTTGCGCCTTATGTCGTGACCAATTCGTATTTCACGGCTGAATCCTATTTTCAATACTACGGTGTGCCAGCCTTAGTGTCTTACCTTGGGGTTGATACTGAGAAATTTGCACCGTCTGATGATGATCGGGGTGATTATGTGATTTCCGTAGGCGCACTGATCTATCGAAAAGGACATCGTTTTGTCATTGAAGCGCTTGGTCAAGTTCCGAAAGCGGTGCGCCCTCGATTAGTCATCACTGCCGATGCCAACTACTCGGAAGAACATCAGCTGTTATTACAACTTGCTCAGCAGCATGACGTGCAATTAGACGTGAATAGCGTAATTGACGATAAACATCTGCGCGATCTGTATGCAAATGCGCGTATGTTGGTCTATGCGCCAATCTTAGAGCCATTTGGTCTGGTGCCATTGGAAGCAATGGCAGCCGGAACGCCGATTGTTGCTGTTGCTGAAGCAGGCGTCCGGGAAACTGTGGACTCTGAAGTCGGACTATTGACGGATCGGAATATAGATAACTTTGCTGATGCCGTACAAACATTGCTTGCCGACCCTGCACGAGGCGACACTTTGGGCCAAGTGGGGCGCAAGCGGGCGCTTGAAACCTGGTCTTGGGCCAATGCAACTGATTCCTTAGAGATGCACTTTCGGCGGGCGATGCAAGGCATACGTACGAACGCTGGGATACGCTAATGCCAACAGTGAGCGTGTGTTTGCCAGTGTATAAGGGTGAGCGTTATATTGCAGCCGCTATCGATAGTGTGCTGGCGCAAACGTTTACGGACTTTGAACTCGTTATCACCAATGAGCCGGTTCAGGATAAGACGCCAGACATCATTGCGACGTACTCCGATCCGCGCATTCGCTTTTATCAGAATGAACAGCGATTGGGACTAGTGGGCAACTGGAATCAGGCACTGTCTCATGGGACAGCCGACCTGCTGGTGTTGATGCATCAAGATGATCTGATGCAGCCAGACAATTTAGCAGCTAAGGTTGCTTATCTGCACAATAATCCGGCTGCAGGCATGGTGTATTCCAATATCCGCCAGATTGATGCAGATGGAACTGTGATCGGCGGACATTGGTTGCCAGAGTCGCAGAGTGTGTTAGATGAAACGTACTCTGGCGAGCGTGCAGTGCAGCGGTTGCTGACAGAAGGCAACATTATTTGTATGCCAAGTGTGATGTTTCGGCGCACCGTAGTCTCTGATCACTGGTTTGACCCAAGGTTAGCATTCACCTGTGATCTAGAGATGTGGCTGCGGATTGCCAGTCAAAGTGAAGTCGGTTATTTGGCAGCACCGCTGATTGATTATCGGGCGCATGCAGACCAAGAAACGAGCCGCTTTAGTCGCGGTCAAGAAATTTTAGAATATCAACAAGCGGTTGAGATTGCCCTTCTAGAGCATTACGATGGGCCACAACCGAAACTTGCTGAACAAGCCTACGCTTACTTACGAAATTGGGCGTTAGGAATGGCAAAGTGGAAACTTAAGAGCGGCGATTTTGCGAGCGGCATTGGATATTTCAACGCTTGGCGAAAAATCCGCATGATTACGACCTAAAGATGAAGATCATTTTTGTGTGTGACCAATATCCGCCTGTAGACCGTGGCGGCTATGCACAACTTTGTTACGACTTAGCGCATGGATTGCGCGGAATTGGACATACTGTCACGATTTTGTGCAACCAAGACAAAGCGACACATCTTGACTCAGAACCCGTTTTAAGACTGCTTCAACCGCCCATCAACTTTGAGGCGAGCATGCCAGTGCCCGCGCAGCAGTTGCTGAATGTTCCCAAACGACGGGCACATAACCTAACCATCTACAAGCAACTTGTCGCAGAAAAATCACCTGATGTGGTGATGTTTTGGCCAAATATCTATTTAGACTACGGCCTGATGCAATTCGCTGAAACGCAGAAAGGCTATATTGTGTCTTACTATGTGGCCGGTGTGAGCCCCACTGACCCGTCAGTTGTTGACCGCTACTGGAAAGGCGAAGCAAAGTCTGGCGTTGGCAATTTAGTTCGGATGGCTTTAGGCCCTTTTGTTGCGAAGTCAGACGACTTAGGCAAACGACTGAAGCTTCGCAATGTGTTGACAGTGAGTGAATACGAACGGCAACGCATGCTGAAATGTGGCGTACCGCCTAATCATGTGACCGTTTGTCATAACGGGATTGAACCAGAACAGTTCCCGTTCCGAGGCATGCCAAGCGACATGCGTCAGCCGGGCGATCCGCTGAAGGTGTTGTACACTGGGCGCTTGGTTGAAACTAAGGGCGCCCACACGGCTGTGGATGCCTTTCGGTTTTTGAACGAGCAACATCCAGAAGTTGGAATTGAATTGACGCTGCTTGGTAGTGGCCCGCAAGGTTTTGTGGATCACCTTGACGCTGAAATCGAACGCCATGGGTTACACCACTCTGTCACAAGACATGGATGGATTGCGCGAGATGCTGTGCCTGAGTTTATGCAACAGTTTGACGTCTTATTGTTGCCGACCGTGCATGCTGAACCGCTAGCGCGCTCCCCGCAAGAAGCGATGGCAATGGGGTTGGTTGTGGTGGGAACACCAACTGGTGGAACGCCAGAAATTCTGAAGAACAACATCAACGGGTTGACGTTTCAACCGTCTAATTCTGTTGAGTTGGCAAACACTTTGGTGCGTCTGTATAGCGACATTCGTCTCTGTGACAAGCTCGTGACGGGCGGACGCAAAGCAGTTTTGAGCCGTTTCACTATGGACCGCATGATTGATGAAGTCGCAGACTATTTTCAGCGTTGGCACATGATGCAAGGCTTGCCGAGGATTTCAAATTAGGCAATGTCTGAAGAGTTTGCTGTCCCAACGTCGCCTTCCGGAGGACGTTTATCGCGCTTGCCGCAGCCAATAAAAGAGTTGCTGCTAAAGATTTACTGGCTAGCGTATGATGGACGTGACTATGTTGCGGAAATAGGCTGTCGCATTCCGTCTAATCGGGTTCGACGGTTGATTTTGAAACTGTTGGGCGCGGAGATTGGGTCGCGAACCAGTGTGCATCGGAACTGTCGCGTGTATTTGCCAACGCGTTTGAAAGTTGGCAAGCATACGATCATTAATCGTGATGTGTTGCTTGATGGACGTATGGGTCTAACCATTGGTGACAATGTCAGCATTTCAGAAGGTTGCATGATCTTGTCGCTTGAGCATGACCCGAATAGCCCAAGTTTTGACAACCGTGGTGCTGCGGTGACGATTGAAGACTATGTCTTTATTGGCAGTCGCGCCACCATTTTACCGGGGATTATCCTAGAAAAAGGGGCGGTTGTTGGCGCGGGGGCAGTGGTGACCAAAAGCGTCGCACCGTATCAGATTGTGGCCGGTGTCCCGGCTAAAGTCATCGGCGAACGCTCGCAAGACTTGACCTATCAGCTAGATTACCGCAAGTTTCTAGGCTAGATCAGATGCGGTTGCTTTTCCTGTCAACGTGGTTTCCGTCACCACCAATCAATGGTGCGAAACTGCGGATCAACAATTTGCTGACGTATTTGACAGCAAATCATGATGTCGATCTATTCACGTATGTAAACACGCTAGACCCGGCGATTGTAGAGCGCGAGTTGCCGATGTGGCAGCAACGCTGTGTCAATGTCAATACGGTGCCATTACCGGCTTTTGATGACACGCGTGCCAAGTTAGGCTATTTTTCAAAGTATCCACGACATTTGGTAGCGCGGCACGATGCCAAATTAGAGCAATCGCTGCGAGAGATTCTGAAAGCATCACAGTACGATGCCGTCATTACGTCAGAAGTTGGCCCCGCGAGCGGGATCTCTTATTACTCAGGCAGACTTGCATCTGAAATGAATGCGCCACAAGTCTTGGATTGTTTAGAAGTTGGGACCTATCTCAACGCGATTGATCCGACTTTGCCGCTTAGCAAGCGTCTACCGCGAACATTTACGTGGCGAAAAACGAAAGCATACTTGCAAACGTTACTGCAGAAGTTTGCCTTGACGACTGTCCCTTCCGATCTTGAAAAACAGATCATTGCGGACATAGTAGATCAAGACGTGGTGGTGGAAACCGTTCCACATAGTTTGGACTTGTCCCGACTAACATTTTCAGAGCAGTCTGCGCAGGCGGCAGAGACGTTAGTGTATTCTGGATCTCTGACTTATGCACCGAATAAAGAGGCTGTTGTTTGGTTTCTTGAAGAAATCTTTCCAAGCATTTTGGTAAAGCGGCCAAATGTGACGTTGAAAGTCCTTGGGGCAACTGCAGATTTAGACGTCGCTTACTGGGAATCGCGGCGACCGGTCAAGTTTATTGGGCTGGTTGAAGATGTGCGACCTTTTATTTGGGAAGCGAGCGTCAATATTGTGTCGCTATTGTCGGGCTCAGGAACGCGACTCAAGATTATGGAGTCGCTGGCACTTGGGACACCCATTGTGTCGACCGCAAAAGGTGCCGAAGGACTGTTGATTACACCTGAAGCGCACTACCTACAGGCAAATACGGCAGCAGACTTTGCAAATTCAGTTTTGCGGCTACTGTCAGATGCTGACTTACATTCAACATTGCGCTCTGCTGGGCGACAAGTCGTTGAAGAGAAATATGAACGCGATGCAGTTGGGAAGCAATTTGAAACGCTACTCGAACGCGTCGTTACAACTTGATTATGTCGATTTTTCAACCTTCAAAATTTGCACATGAGAATCGCGCTTGGCTCATCCCAGCAGCGGTGATCGGTGGCGGTTTGCTTATCGCAATTGCGCTTGCGTTCAGGCCTTCAGTTGCATTTGTGGCACTCTTAGTGGCTGCATTTGGTGGGCTGATGGTGTGGAATGATGAAGGCTATGGTTGGCTAGCCATTATTGTTGGTGGGCTGCTGTTGTCAGCAGGACTTGGAACCGGTACTGAGTCAGAATTGAATGTCGCGTTTCTGCTCGTGCCAACTATGTTTGGCATTTGGGTTGTCAAAGGCTTGCTTGAAGGAAATCTGACCTTTATGCGCTCGCCTGTTATGTCGGCGCTGATCTTTTTCATTGTGGCAACGTCGCTATCGTTGGCGGCGAGTTTTATTCTTTGGAACCCATTTGCAGAATTAGCACCGTTCAATACGCGGGTGGCTGCTTGGGGTTTATATGTGTTTTCTGCCTTGGCTTTGATCACAGTCGCACATCAGATTGACGACGTGAAGTGGCTGAAGTGGTTTGTTGCTGCGTTTGTTACCGTGGCTGGCATCCAAGCGGTGGCGCGGATCTTCCCGCAATTGGCACCAATTGCGCAATTCTATCCGAATGGGTCTACTGGCAGTTTGTTTTGGGTGTGGCTGGTTGTGATGGCTGGCTCTCAGTCAATTTTCAATCGATCGATGGATTGGCGTCTGCGTCTGTTGCTCGCCATTTTGACGATTGCGACGATATACGCCCAAGTGCATCCAGATGCACGACATTGGGCGTCTGGGTGGATCCCCGTCTTGAGTGCAGTCATTTGTCTTGTGTTCTTGGTCAATCCGCGCGTTGGCATTATCTTTGGATTGCTTGGTGCCGGATATTGGTTGACCACAATGTACCAAACCGACTTCTCAAGTCGACCGACAGTGGATCTTTTAGAACTCACCAGTGGACAAACGATTGAGACATTGGTGTTGTTCAGTGATGACCAATACAGCTTTATCTCACGGATTGCTGCTTGGCAGATTATTCTGCAAAAGATCTTTTTGAATAGTCCTATCTTTGGGGTGGGGCCGGCGAATTATTACTTCTACACGCCGCAGTTCCCAATCTTTGGCTGGTATGTGAAGTTCAATTCACATAATCAGTTTGTTGATATTTTGGCGCAAACTGGCATTCTGGGCATGATTGGCTTTGTGTGGTTCTTTGCTGCCATTAGTGCTGTCGGCTGGAAGCTAAGATCAGTTGTTACCGATGATTTTGAACGTGCCTACGTTTTTGGCTGTCTGGCAGGGTTAGGGGGAACGCTTGTTGCGTGTGTACTAGGGGATTGGCTGTTGCCATTTCCATACAACGTTGGCGTTGCGGGATTCCGTAGTTCTGTCATTGCTTGGATTTTCCTTGGCGGTTTGCTGATGTTGAAACGCCAACATGATGCCCAGCAAGCAGTTGTGACAGACTCTAACTTTGACTGGTAACTATTACCCAATTCTAACTTTTTCAAAACGACGGCATAATTTTATTTTTTGTCTACCAAACTAAAATTGAGTTAACAGTTACCACTGTAATACAATTTTTTCTGTAGTTTTCCTCTTTGCATCTGTGGGTCTACAGATGTCGCCCTAAGCCTAAGTCTATGAACGGAGTATCAATAATTATTGTGAGTTGGAACACGCGTGAAATCGTGTTGGACTGCATCCGTTCCATTTACGACAATACGTCCCAAACTGAGTTTGAAATTATCTTGTTAGACAATGCCTCTACGGACGGCACTGTTGATGCTGTCGCTGAGGCCTTTGAAACTGTCAAGCTTATTGCGTCACAAGACAATTTGGGCTTTGCTGGCGGGAATAACCGTGCGACGGAACTTGCGACGTATCCAAATCTCTTGTTGCTAAATCCAGACACTATTGTGCATCCCGGCAGCATAGATATGCTGTTACAGTACTTCACTGCGAATGTAGGGTTAGGCGCGGTTGGCCCCCGCACGGAAAATCCAGATGGGTCGCTTCAAGTGTCTGCTTGGCCTGCGCCAACGTTGTTTCGGGAAGCGTGGCGCATGTTTCATTTAGATCGTGTCCGACCATTAGCCGAATATGGCACTGCATTTTTTGCCGCTGACAAGCAACCGCAAACTGTGGATGTATTGCTTGGTGCCTGCATCCTGATGAAGACCGAGCTCTACTGGGAACTAGGTGGCTTTGATGAGGCCTACTTCATTTACTCAGAAGAGGTTGACCTGTGCGAGCGCATTCGCGCCACGGGTCGCAGGTTGATGTATTGCCCGCAGGCGGTCATTACCCATTTAGGCGGACAGAGTACAGGCCAGGTTGCAGATGAAATGTTCCTAGAGCTGTATCGCAACAAAGTAAAGTTCTTTCGGAAGCGCCGGGGCAAACTGAATACCGCTTTATACAAAGGTGTATTGTGGGCGGCGTCTATTTCACGCCTGCTGGGCAGCCGCTTGTCAGCGCTGTTGAAACGGTCGGACTCAGATCATGTGACAACGAAAACGCGGCAGTATCGTAAGTTGTTGGCTGGACTAGGGGAAATGTAGCATGCGTGTTCTTTTCCTTTCGCAAGTGTTGCCATACCCCCTCGATGCTGGTCCGAAGGTGCGTGCCTATTATGTGCTGCGTCATTTGGCAAAAAACTATGACGTTACGCTCGTTTCTTTCGTGCGCGACAGCGACACGCCGGACTCTATTGCGCACCTAAAGCAATACGTCTCTAACGTGTTGACGGTGAAAATGACGCGTTCAAAAGTGCGTGAAGTCAAAGCGCTGGCCAAAAGTGCGGTCACAGGAATTCCTTTGTTGATCACGCGTGATGAAGTCGCAGAAATGCAACAACTTCTGGCCGATCATCTCAAGACGAATATCTATGATGTCATCCATACCGACCAGATTTGGATGGCACCTTATGCCCAGTTTGCCGCGCAGCAGTTGGCGTCTAGCGGTCACACTGCGCAAACGGTAATTGATAAACATAACGCGGTTTTCTTAGTGCCGCAACGCATGGCTGACGCAAGCTCGAATCCGGCTGTGAAGCTGTTGTTCAAACGCGAAGATCGTTTGATGCGACGCTATGAAGCGCAGGTCTGCAAGGACTTTGACAAAGTCGTTGCGCTCACGCCTGACGACTCTGCCGCGATGTTGAGCTTATACAAAAATGGCGATACACCAGCGCCGTTTCCAACAATTCCAATATGTATTGATGCTGGTGCTTCAACGCCCGTGAGTGGCCTTGAAACTGCAAAAAATGTCTTCTTCATTGGCGGAATGCATTGGCCTCCCAACGCAGATGGCGTTCGCTGGTTTGTGGAAACAGCTTGGGGTAAGGTTTATGCCCAATTCCCGAATGCACAGTTTGACGCGATTGGTAAAAATCCGCCTGCGAGTATCAAGGTTGAGGGTGTCGACGCGCCAGGATTTGTGATCGATCCAGACATCTATTGGCAGCAGGCGCGTGTATTTGTGGTGCCGCTGCGCGCTGGCGGTGGCATGCGGGTCAAGATTTTGACCGCATGGGCCAAAGGTGTGCCAATTGTGTCGACGACAATCGGCGCTGAAGGGATCAATTACACAGATGGTAAAGATATCTTGATTGCTGATACGCCTGAAGAATTTGTGTCAGCCATCTCAAAAATATTGCTTGACGACGACTTGGCGGCTAGCTTGGCTGAAGCAGGGCGCAAGACTGTTTCAGAGCAGTATGACTGGAACGTCATTTACCCGCAGTGGGATGCAGTTTATGAACGCTAAAACAAATAATCTGCTCCGGCCTGCGCTGTTTGCTATTTTGGCACTTTCGGTGTTGCTGCGACTTGGGGCTGCCCTCTATATGGGCAGTGATGTATTGCCATTGCCCGGCATTCATGACCAGCTTTCATACCATAATTTGGCAATTCGCTTGGTGGGGGGCTATGGTTTCACATTTGCTGAATCGTGGTGGCCGGTGACACCGCCGGGCGAGCCAACTGCGCACTGGTCGTATCTGTACACTGGCTTTTTGTACGTGATCTACTCAATTGCTGGGACAGCGCCGCTGCTTGCTCGCGTCTTACAAGTGTTTGCCATTGGCCTACTGATGCCGTTCTTGGTCTATCGCATTGCAAGCCGCTTGTTTGGAGACTTGACCGGCAT
>JAHDIM010000030.1:0-5733 GCA_020630805.1 Anaerolineales bacterium | reverse complement strand
TGCCGTTCTTGGTCTATCGCATTGCAAGCCGCTTGTTTGGAGACTTGACCGGCATTGTTGCAGCTTTATGGGTGGCAGTCTACGGTTACTTTGTCTATTACTCTGCGGCGCTAATGACCGAGTCGTTTTACATCTTGAGCATTTTGTGGGTGCTAGACAATGCACTTTTGTTGATTGATGAAGATCGGCCAAATAAACCGTTTCACTGGGTGCTGTTTGGTGTGTCTTTGGGTGTTACTGCCTTATTGCGCCAAGTATTCTTGCTCTTCGCACCGTTCTTGTTTGCATGGATCTTGCTGACCGTCTTTCTGCGGCGGGGCAACACCTCAATTGTTCAGGCGCTGCGTCAGCCGTTTTTCGGGCTGTTTGCAAGTGGCCTCATTATGCTGGCGTTCATTATTCCGATTACGCTGTTTAACTATCAACAGTTTGATCATTTTGTGTTGCTCAACACAAACTCGGGCTATGCGCTGTTTTGGGGCAATCATCCGGTGCATGAGTATCGATTCGTGCCGATTTTTACGCCAGATATGCCGACCTATCAAGAGCTGATCCCTCAAGAGTTGCTGCATCTCAATGAAGCACAGTTGGACTCTGCTTTGCGAGAGTTGGGTGCCTCCTTTATGCGTGAAAACCCACAGCGGTATCTGATGTTGTGCCTCACGCGGATCCCCGCGTATTTCCAATTTGGCTATTCAGCGCAGTCAAGCATGCTGTCTAACATCGTGCGGATTGCTTCGCTTGGTGTTGCGTTGCCGTTTATGTTGTTTGGGCTGTTCAAGTGGGGCCGTGGCAAAGTGCAAGCCCGTTCAAAGCAATGGGATGCATCGCTGCTGGTCTTGTTTGCCTTTATTTACACGCTTGCTCATATTATGACTTGGGCGTTGGTTCGCTATCGACTGCCGGTAGATGCTGTCTTGTTGCAGTTTGCGGCGTTTGCGCTCGTTGGGCTTTTGAAGCCAGTCATCGCAAAAACACGTTGGGCAGAGCTGCAATGAGTTTGAGTTTCGTTTGTATCTTCCAATTGTTTGTCGATGCTGGTGACGGCGCAAAAGTGGTTGTGTCTAATTCTGTATGGGGTGATGCGGCTTAACGTATGAAAGTCTTATTTATTGTGCCTTATACGCCAAGCCTAATCCGAACACGATCTTATAACTTGATCCGTTCGATGATCTCGCTTGGACATAGCGTGACGTTGGCGACGCTCACGGAAAGTGAAAGCGATCTAAAGTCGATTGCAGATCTTGAGGCAATTGGCGTTAGAACGCTGCACACCTCGCACGCTAAGCTCACGGCCATGCGCAATATGGCCTTTACCATGCCAAGTCTGGAGCCATTACAAGCCGCTTATAGCTGGAATACAGAGCTGTTTGCCAAGCTAAAAACAGCCATTATGCAAGCGCCGCCAGACGTTATTCATGTGGAGCATTTGCGTGGCGCCCGCTTTGGGCTACGGCTGATGGATGCCATGAAAGCTGGTGAGATCCCTGCTGTTCCAGTGGTATGGGATAGCGTAGATTGCATTAGTTATCTATTTCAACAGTCTGCACGTGAAAGTCGCAGTTTGTCTAAGAAGCTGATTACAGCTTTTGAGCTACCGCGAACGCGGCGTAGTGAAACTAAGTTGGTTGAAGCGTTTGATCATGTTGTGACAACGTCGCCAATCGACAAGAAAGCGTTGCTTGAACTGCAACCGAATGGCTCGGATATTGACGTGATTCCCAACGGTGTTGCGTTAGATTATTTCGGTGAAGATCTTCAGCAAGCGACACTGCCAAAAACAGTTGTCTTGTCTGGAAAAATGAGCTATCACGCCAACATCACGGCGGCCTTGTATTTGGTAAACGACGTGATGCCATTAGTGTGGCAGAAAGATCCCGATGTCAACGTGAAGATTGTTGGCAGTTCGCCAACACCGCAAATTACCGCGTTGGCGACTGAACATCCAGGACTAGTAGAAGTCACGGGTTTTGTAGATGACTTACGCCCGCATTTACAATCGGCAACCGTTGCTGCTGTGCCGATTTTGTACGGGGCTGGAAGCCAGTTCAAAGTGCTGGAGGCCATGGCGTCACGCACCGCTGTTGTTGCGACTGATCGCGCGACTTCGGCTCTGGCAGTCACATCCGGTCAAGAATTATTGATCTCTGATACCGCCCAAGCGTTTGCAGACAATCTGCTAGCTGTCCTCAACGATGTTGACATGCGGGATCAAATTGCAGCAGCTGGTAATAAATATGTGCGCCAATCGCATGATTGGCTAGAAATTGCAAAGAAATTGGTATCGGTATATGTTGAAGTCAACCAATCCTACACTGGACACGCCGTTTGAGTTACGGGCGTTTTTAACTGTTCAAATGTCTACTCAACGAGACGAAATCGCACGCCAGACATCACGTTTTCTGACCTTAACCTTCTTCACAGATGCGTTGATGTTAGTGCTTGCCATGGCGGTTGCTTATTGGCTGCGTTTCGTGTTCAATTCGAGTCTATTTCAGACGGATGCGTTGATCCAGCCGCAGCTTTATCTGTGGTTTTCAGTCGGTCTAACGATTGCGCTGTTAGCCGCGTTTTGGATTTATCGGCTGTATATTTGGCACCGTATTTTCCGGGGCTATCAAGAGTTTGTCTCAATCTTTCACGCTAGTCTTACTGTACTGGCGTTGGTGACGGTGTATCAGTTCTTTTCTGAAACCCTGTTGATTGCCCGTGGTTGGCTTGGTCTTGCAACAATCTTTTCCATTGCATTTGTGATGCTAGGGCGAATGCTGATGCGTTCACGACTCGCGGCAGTCCGGCGGCAAGGAAAGTTGACGTTACCTGCCATCATTATTGGGGCAAATGAGGAAGCTGCGGTCTTGGCAGAACAGCTCTCAACTGGCCCAACGTCTGGTTTGAAATTGATCGGTTTTCTGAGCGATGACCCAGCGGAAGCAGGGTCAGTCGTTGCGGAAAAACCAGTGCTTGGCCCAGTGGCTTTGCTGGATGAGTTGGTCACCAAATATGGCTTAACTGAAGTGGTGATTGCCAGTAGTGCCTTGCGGCGTGATGCGATCTTGAGCCTTTACCGACGATATGGGAATTCAGAACAGGTTTCATTGCGCTTGTCTTCCGGCTTGTTTGAAATGCTAACAACCGGCTTGCAAGTGCAAGAGTTTGCGAATGTACCGCTCATTGGGGTCAATCGCACGCGCTTGTCCGGCCCACAACGGTTGATGAAGTCTTTGTTAGACATTTCTGTTGCGGGAACCGTGTTGCTTGTCTTGAGCCCAGTCCTGATTGCGCTAGCGATTGTGGTGAAACTCGACTCAAAAGGCCCAATCATCTATCGCCGCCGCGTGGTCGGGATCAATGGCAATGAGTTTGATGCGTTCAAGATCCGTACGATGCATATCAATGGCGATGAAATCTTGGCGCAGCACCCTGAATTGCAGGCCGAGCTTGCTGCTAATCATAAGCTCAAGCATGACCCCCGCATTACGCGCATAGGCAACACACTGCGCAAATACAGCATTGATGAATTGCCGCAACTTTTCAATGTATTGTTGGGTCAAATGAGTTTAGTGGGGCCACGTATGATTACGACGGCTGAGCTTGAAAAATATGGCCGCTGGGCGTTGAATTTGCAAACGGTACGTCCAGGTCTTACTGGCCTCTGGCAAGTCTCAGGACGCTCAGATTTGACTTATGATGACCGTGTCCGTTTGGACATGTATTACATTCGCAATTACAGTATTTGGCAAGATATTTCGATTTTGCTCAACACGATTCCTGTCGTTCTGTTTGGGAAGGGTGCTTACTAAACAGCTAGCCCTTGCGATGCAATTTAAGTTTGGTATGAGCTAGGTTTGAATTGCTTGGATCGCGTAAATCTGTTTGCAAATTCTGTTACAATCAAAAAATCACGTCGCTTTACATTTACTGTAAAGTGATCGCATTTATGGAATTACTCTGTGGAATTACTGAATTACATTCGTATCTTACGTAAGTGGCTTTGGCTTATTGTTGTGGCGGTCGTTTTGGCTGCTGGCTCAAGCTACATTGCGAGTTTGCTGCAAACGCCGCTCTACCGCACCAGCACAACACTTATCGTTGGTCAGGTATTGCAAGATCGGACACCGGATGCAGTCGGCATTTACACCAGTCAACAGCTGGCCCAAACCTACATTCAATTGGTAAATCGTGAGCCAATTTTGGATGCAACGGTTGAACAATTACAACTCCCATTCGCTTGGACAGATTTGCGCAACTCAGTCGCAGCAGTCCCTGTTGAAGGAACTCAGTTGATTGAAATTGCGGTGATTGACGCCAACCCGAAACGCGCCCAAGCAATTGCTAATGAAATGGCACGTCAGCTTATTTTGCAATCGCCGACGAACCCAGATCCTGAAGTGCAGGCGCGGCTCGACTTTATTCAAAAAGAACTCCCAGATCTACAAACCAAGATCGATGATGCTCGCAACGGCATTAGCGACTTAGATGTACAAATTTCGGAAGCGACCAGTGCTCGTGAGTTGCAAGAAGCTGAACAACGTAAGTTGGTCTTGCAAAGTCAAATTTCGCAATGGCAAAACACGTATGCCCAATTGCTTGCCTCACTTGACGAAACGAATAGCAACTATTTAGAAGTTGTGGAGCCAGCCTCAGAGCCAACTGACCCAATTAGTCCACAAACCCGTAATAATGTCATTTTGGGTGCTGCAATTGGCTTGTTGCTAGCCGGTGCTGCTGCATTCTTGCTTGAATACTTGGACGACAGCATTCGAACGCCAGAAGAAGCGAAACGCTTGGTTGGTGTGCCAGTCATGGCGATGGTTGCCCCAATCAAAGGATTGCCAGAAAAGGAACGCAAGCTTGTTGCATTAGCTGATCCGCAGAATCCCGCGACGGAAGCATTCCGATCATTGCGGACGCAAATCCAATTTTCAGCGTTGACATCGTCACAAAACCTCATTTTGGTAACAAGTGCAGGGCCAGCTGAAGGGAAGTCTCTTACCTCCGCAAACTTGGCTGCATTGCTAGCTCAAGCTGGAATGAAGGTGTTGTTGGTCGATGGCGACTTGCGCCGCCCGGTCATGCACGAAATGTTTGACCTGCGCCAAACCGATGGGCTTACTGAGTTGTTGGTCGAATGGAAGCAAGAAGTACGTCCGTCATTCCCTGGCGAAACCACAGAGTTGGCCGGAGCACCATCGTTTGAACTCTTGCTCGATAAATACTGCCAAGTTGTGGACCAACCTGGGCTTTCAATCTTGACTAGTGGCGAACTGCCGCCTAATCCTTCTGAATTGTTGGGCAGCATCCAAATGGATCAGTTCTTACGGGCTGCGGCGCGGAAGTTTGACAGCGTCATTATTGATACACCGCCAGTGATTGCAGTCACAGACGCAGTCTTGCTCAGTCGCCAAGTTGATGGTGTCCTCTTCGTAATTGATAACGAAAAGACCCGCCGCCGCATGGTACAACGCGCAATTGAAAACTTGCGCACGGTGGGCGCTCGTATTATCGGGGTGACAATCAACCGTTATGACGGGCAGGGCGAAGATCCTTATGGGTATAGCTACTATTATTCGCAAAAGACCACAGGGACGGCACCATTGAACGGCGCTGGTAAACGACGTACGAAGCAAGAAGCGTAGTTACAACGAAACTTAATTCGAAAACATGAGCCATCCCGAATTTTCGGGTTAGGTTAGAACAAAAACAGGCCTCTCACTTGAGAAGCCTGTTTTT
>JAHDIM010000284.1 GCA_020630805.1 Anaerolineales bacterium | reverse complement strand
GCATTGCGAAAATCGTCAGGGTTGTCTGGAATGATGGGGTAGTTGTTAGCAATGCCGCCGTGCTGTTCTACCAGCGCCCGCAGCGTGTAGCTGTTGATGTCGCGCACTTGGCCGGGGCCAATGTCTTGCGCAGGTGGAATGACTTCATCGCCACTGGACAAGATTCCGACCGTTGGTGGTTTGGTGACACTGATCTCAGTCAGGCCCATTGCCATCAGGCCTCCGATTTCAGCGGGACGGATTTTTCTTCCGGCGGACAAGATCAGTGCACCAGTTTCTACATCTTCGCCAGCTTTGAGCACGTTTTGGCCTGTCGCAGCAGCTTTGAAGACTTCAATTTCATTGCCACTGGCCTGCTGGGTTTGTTCGACCATCACCACGGCGTCTGCATCGGCGGGCAGCATACCGCCTGTGTGGATGATGGCGCACTCGCCAATGCCTAGCGGGGTTTTAGCTTGGGTGCCCATTTGCACTTCGCCGACGACTGTGAGAAAAGCGGGCAAGCCTTCGCTAGCACCGTGGGTATCTTTCGCACGGACGGCATAGCCATCCACAGTCGAGCGTGAAAAGCTAGGAAGCGCATGCGGTGCCACGATGTCGGCTGCACTGATGCGACCAAGACTATCCTCAGTTGCAACAGTCTCAGTTTCTAATGAAGCAGAGAAGGCGTCCAAGAAGAGATCTAGCGCCGCTGGCGGTGGTAACAAAGACAGGAATTCACCCATGCGCAGAGTCTAACATCTTGGAACCACGAAGTCACACGAAGGGACACGAAGAAGGTGGGTTTTATGACGAATTATGCTGGCTAGGCGCATCCCTGTTTGTTTTTTGCGTAGGCGAATTGTCACTGAAATATTAGCAACTCCCTTCGTGATTCTTCGTGCCCTTCGTGGTTCCTCTCTCTCCTGATATATCAGTGATATACTAGCAAAATGCTCACAGTAGCCATCCAAGCAGGCGGGCGTTCTAGCCGCATGGGGACTGACAAAGGTCTAGTCAATTTGGCGGGAAAACCGATGATTGCACACGTCTTGCAGAAAGTGAGCAAGCTTGGCGATGATCTGCTGATCACCACAAATAATGGTGTAAATTATGAACATCTGAACGTGCGCTTGGTGGCAGATGCTGAACCGGGAGCCGGGGCCTTGGAAGGGCTATTGACAGCATTACAAGCGGCAACAACTGAGTTCGTCTTAGTGGTTGCCTGCGACATGCCGTTTCTCAATGAGAGCTTGCTTGCTCATCTTGTAGACTCACGTTCAAATTTTGATGTGATTGTGCCGCGCTGGGAAGGACGACTCCAACCGCTGCATGCTGTCTATCGTCGTGAGGATTGCATTACTGCAATTCAAGCACAATTAGCAGCTAACAATAAACGCGTTGTCAGCTTTTTTGATGACGTTCGCACACACATTATCGAAGAAAATGAAGTGGCAGAATTCGATCCACAGGGTCAAAGTTTTCAAAATATCAACACGCCACAGGACTTAGCAGACGCTGAAAAATACTTTTAGTAGAGAGAAAGAGTAAGAGTAGAGAGATAAACGCATCTCTCTACTCTTACTCTCTACTCTTCTCTTTCAAAACATGACCGAACTTGACTTAACTCCACTGCAAACTTGGCTCGACGGTGTTTCAGACCGCGGCCGCACAATGTTGCTGCCTGCGCTTCATGAAGCGCAACGTTTATACGGTTGGTTGCCGCGTGACGTGCAATCGATGATTAGTCGCGCGTTGCGTGTGCCTGAAGCGGACGTGCACGGTGTGATTGAGTTCTACACCATGTACTACAACGCGCCAACGGCGAAGAAAGTCATTCGCGTTTGTGAAGACAGCGCCTGCCGCATGCACGATGGCAAAGCTGTGATGGCCGCCATTGAAAACAAACTTGGTCTGAAGCATGGCGAAACCAGTGCTGATGAAAGCGTGACCTACGAACACGTTCCTTGTTTGGGGATGTGTGAACATGGTCCTTGCGCTCTGATTGGTGAAAAACCAGCGGGCCGTTTGACTGTGGATGACGTTGACGCTTTCCTGGCGGAAGAACATCCAGAGCCAATGGCAGACCCATATGGTGGCCCACGTCATATTTTGAAACGCGTTGGTGTCGTCGATCCAGAAAGCTTGGCTGACTATGAAGCCAATGGCGGCTACGTTGGCTTGCGCAAAGCCGTCGCGCTTGATCCAATGGAATTGATCGAGCAAATTGAAGATAGCGGTATTGTCGGTCGCGGTGGGGCGATGTTCCCAAGCGGTCGCAAGTGGCGCTTTACGCGCGGTGCGCCTGGCACTCCAAGTCAAAAACACATTGTGGTCAATGCCGATGAAAGTGAGCCGGGAACCTTCAAGGACCGTGGGTTGCTTGAAGAAGATCCATTTGCGGTGATTGAATCAACGACCATGGCGGGGTACGCTGTAGGCGCTGAAAACGGGTGGATCTTTATCCGTGGTGAATATCCACGGGCGTACAATCGCATTATGAATGCGGTTGAGAAAGCGCGCGAAGCTGGTTACCTTGGTAAAGATGTTTTAGGTGTTGAAGGGTTCAACTTTGACATCGAAGTGCGCCTTGGCGCTGGGGCTTACATTTGCGGTGAAGAAACCGCATTGTTTGAAGCGATTGAAGGCAAGCGAGGCTTTCCGCGTATCAAGCCGCCGTTCCCGACGACGCATGGCCTGTTTATGCAGCCAACTGCGGTGAACAATGTTGAAACCTTGGTCGCAGCACTGGTCGCCTTTGATATGGGCATCGACAACTGGAAAGCGATGGGGACTGAGAAGTCACCGGGCACCAAATTGTTCTGCCTGAGCGGCAACCTTGAAAATCGTGGCGTGTACGAAGTGCCATTTGGGGCAACCGTGCGTGAAATGATTGACATGGCTGGCGGTGTACCGGGTGGCAAAGCCATCAAAGGGATTTTGATGGGCGGTGCTGCTGGCGTGTTCATCGGTCCAGACAAGCTGGATATGCCGCTGACGTACGAAGCGTCACGTGAAAATAACGTGCCACTTGGCTCAGGTGTCATTATGGTCTTTGATGAAGATCAGGACATCCGCAGCGCGATGTATGAACTTAGTCGCTTCTTTGCGCATGAAAGCTGCGGGAAATGCTTCCCATGTCAGCTTGGTTCACAACGCCAAATGGAAGTCCTAGATGGCATTGCCAACAATGGCGGGCCAAAAGCAGGGGACAAAGCACTGTTGCTCGATATGGGCCACACCATGACGCACACCTCACTTTGCGGTCTGGGGCAAACAGCCGCTAGCGCAGTTGTGAGTGCAATTGAAATCTGGCCGGAGTTAGTGGAATAGTTTGTTAGTTGGTTCGTTGGCTAGTTGGTTGGTAGACTGCACATACATAGACCACTAACAAACCAACAAACTAGCAAACCAACTACTATGACACTCGACGGCGTCCAACCAATCAAATACATCGCTCTGACGCGTGGGTCGCAGACAGACGTAGACGGGCAAATTGTTGAAGAGGCATTGGCCTGTGTCTCGGTGAACGGCAAAGAGCTTGCGAGCTTTATGTGTTCACCCAGTCAGCTAGATCAGTTGGCTTTAGGGTTTCTGTACAACGAAAACGTTATCGACTCGATGGCGGACGTGGCAGAACTGCACATTTCCAAAAACAACTGTGTCGATGTGTGGCTGAACAAAGACTTCACACCGCCCGAACGACTAATTGTGACCGCTGGCTGTGGTGGCGGCGTGACCTTTGAAGATTTTTCAAAGCGTTATGAGCCGTTAGAAAGCAACCTAACCGTTAGTGCCACTGCTCTTGCTGAGCGGATGCAAGACATGCTGAAAGGTGCGGAACGCTATCAGGCTGCACGTGGCATCCATACGTCAGCGTTGGCAACGGCAGATGAAATTCTGTTGCAAACGGAAGACATTGGGCGTCACAACACTTTGGACCGCTTACGCGGGGCGGTGTTGCAGACGGAAATCGACACGAAAAATCTAATCTTACTGAGCAGTGGGCGCATTAGCAGCGAAATGCTCAACAAGGCGCGGCAGTTTGAGGTGCCCATCGTGGTTTCTAGAACGTCACCGACAAGTTTGTCAGTAGGATTAGCTAAGGAATTTAACATCACCATAGTTTCTTATTTACGCGGAAGTCAGATGCGGGTTTACTCGCACCCTGAACGTATATTGGATGCTGTGGAATAAATCTTTACACGGATACGGATGGGAACACGGATAAAAGCAATAAAAAATCCGTGTTCTCATCCGTATCCGTGTACAAACAAAAAACTTGTAATTTATGACAACTCAAGTTTCACTAACAATCGATGGTCAAGCAGTAACTGTTGATGCTGGGACAACCATTCTTGATGCTGCGGCGTCGATAGGCATTGACATCCCGGTAATTTGCTACCATCCTCATCTCACCGCAAACGGTCTGTGTCGCATTTGCTCTGTCGATGTCACCGGCTGGCGCACGCAGGCTGCGGCTTGTGTGACGCAAGTTGCGGAAGGCATGGAGGTCTTTGCCCAAACCGACTCAGTTCGCCGTGGGCGCAAGACCTTACTGGAAATGCTAGCTTCCACCGTCAACCTTGAAGAAGCACCAGAAATCCTCGATATGATGCAGGAATACGGTGCCGATACCAGCCGCATTACCTCAGATAAGAAACGCGATGTCCCCGTTATGGATGACAATCCGTTTTACTTGCGCGACTACAGCCAATGCATCAACTGCTGGCGCTGTGTGCAAGTCTGTGCCGATGATGCGCAATATACCTACGCACTGAACTTCAACGGCCGCGGCTTTGATACCACTATCGCCACCTTTATGAATGACGGCATGATGGATACAAGCTGTGTGTTCTGTGGTCAATGTGTGGGCGCCTGTCCAACCGGCGCACTCAAGCCAAAACGCCAAGCGATGCTGGAAGACGGCGAAGACCCCGATTCGATCTTCCAAGCAACGCGGATGAAA
>JAHDIM010000029.1:19368-29203 GCA_020630805.1 Anaerolineales bacterium | reverse complement strand
CCACGAATAATGCCTAATCCATACATAATGTCGTGTCCTAAATAAGTGGTTAGTGATGAGTGAAGAGTGATGAGTGAAGTAAACTCACTCATCACTTATCACTCGTCATTCATTTTTTATCTGTCGACCTCGCCTAAGACGATGTCGATACTACCAAGTACCACAACAACGTCTGCGATCTTTTCTGTCACACACAGTTCTTCCAAACTGGTCAAGTTGATAAAGGAAGGACTGCGGACGTGATAGCGATATGGGTGACCTTTGCCTTCTGAGACACAGTAGAACCCAAGCTCACCTTTCGGATTTTCGCCCCGTCCATAAACTTCACCTGCTGGCACCTTGTGAGTGTAGCCAGGCTTGACTGACATAATTTCGCCAGTCTTTGGCATGTCGCGCAGACATTGTTTCAAGATCTTGATACTTTCGCCAATTTCAGCGACACGCACCAAGTAGCGGTCGTAGACATCGCCGGTGGTACCGGTTGGAATGTCAAAGTCGAAGCGGTCGTAAATGCTATATGGCTCAGCACGACGCACATCGTAAGGCACACCAGAGGCGCGTAACATTGGACCAGATTGGCTCAATGCAATTGCACGTTCAGCGCTCAATGGGCTAAGCCCAATACAACGCGTGCGCAAAATTTCGTTGTTGTTCAGGAAGCGTTGCAACTCTTCCAGTGCGCGTGGCAAGCGTTCATACACCATGTCATGTAACCAATCCATGGTGCCTTGATCACGCATTGTGTCTGGCAGGTCATATGCAACCCCGCCAAAGCGGTGATAGTTACACATGAGGCGCGTGCCTGACGTTGCTTCAAAGAAGTCAAGCATCAGTTCGCGGTGCTTGTTGAGGTACAACATTGGCGTTTGGAACGCACCAAGGTCATTCAACAAGAAGCCTGTCCCCCACAAGTGGCTACAGATACGGGTCAATTCGTTCATGATCACGCGGATATATTCAGCGCGTTCTGGAACTTCCAAGCCCATCTTCTTTTCAACAGTCAGTGCATATGCGTGGTTGTTACACATCGACGTCAGGTAATCCAGACGGTCCGTGTATGGCATATTCATCAACCAAGTGTTGCGTTCGCCAATTTTTTCGTGATTGCGATGCAAGTACCCAAACACTGGCTTCAATGCATTCACATTTTCGCCGTCCAAACGGACGACCATGCGGAACACACCGTGCGTTGAAGGGTGCTGTGGACCAATGTTGACAATAATTTGATCGGTTTTCAGGTTACTTCCTGAGTCGTCATAGTCTTGCAACATGTCATACAGCGCACTATCGCCCAATGGGTTGTACCCCTTGAGATTGAAGCCATCTGGATACAACACATTCTTATTGAACGGATTGTTGGCTTCGATGCGATAAACATCACCACCCGGCCAGCGGTTCTTAAACGGCTTTTGATCTGCTTCGTAGTACGCTTCTTTCCAGTCTTTGCGCAGCGGCCAACCTTCAAAATCGTCCCACATCAGAATGCGGCGCAAGTCTGGGTGTCCATCAAACAAGATGCCATACATGTCGTAGGCTTCACGTTCTTGGAATTCAGCACCAGGATAGATGTGCGTAATAGACGGCACACGTGGATTTTCACGATCCGTTTGAATCTTGAAGTTCAGTGCTGGACCGCCTTCAGTCTTGAAAGCGTGGTAGACCACTTCCATGTGTCCGTCGCTCATGTAGTCGACGCCAGTTACAGAGGAAAGATAGTCATAACCGAGTTCGTCACGAATGTAGGTGACAACTTCTTCGGCTTTATCGGCAGAGATAATGTAGCCTTCGTACCCATCGCGGGTATCTGGGCTCGCAATCCCTTGGAACTTTTCTTCTAATGGAAGAACGTCTTGTTCTTCAGAAGGCATTACTGGAGCGGCCATTATGCTTCTGCCTCCACTACAGCTTCTTCAACTGCGGTTTCACGTGCAATCAAACCACCTTGACGTGGATCGATGAGATCTGGGCCAAGAATTGGAACTGGAATTGCTTCAATGGTGTCAGAGTTGTACCAAGGCACAGTCTTGATTGATTGTTGGTCGATCTTTTCTTGCAACTTGATCAACCCATAGATCAATGCTTGTGGGGTTGGAGGACACCCAGGAACGTAGACGTCAACTGGAATGAACTTATCAATCCCTGAAACAACGTTGTAGCCTTCTTTGAAAGGACCACCACCGCTTGCGCAAGCACCCATTGCCAACACATATTTTGGTTCTGGCATTTGGTTGTACAAGCGCACAATTTGCGGCACCATCTTCTTGGTGACAGTCCCAGAGACAATCATCAAGTCAGATTGGCGAGGGGTCGCGCGAAACACTTCCATCCCAAAGCGAGCCAAGTCAAAGCGACTAGCAGCAGCAGAAATCATTTCGATCGCGCAGCAAGCGAGACCAAAAATCATCGGGAAGATGGAAGAGCGGCGGCTCCAGTTGTACAGCTTGTCCAGCGTGGTGACCGTAACGGCCCCTTCTAATTCCGGTGGAATTGGGATCGTGTTCAGTTCATCCGTCATGGTTTATCTATCTCCTCGTACCAGTCTTGGTAGATTGCATGTAGAAGATCATCGTTGACCATTTCGGGGTCATCCCCGAAGTCTGGCAGCGTAATCACCCACTGATAAATATCATTTAAGGAAACGTGTTCCAGAGTTTCGTTTGGAAAGCGCGATTTCAAGCGCATTGCGATTGCGAAAGATGCATCCCAATAGAGCGTGAGCGCAGAGTTTTCGTTATTCAACACGGTAATTCTACCGCAATCAAACCCAACTCACCTAGCGATAATTACAAATTTCACAAACGGGCAAATTATAGTTCGGAGGCGTTCAGTAGGTCAATGGACGGGGTCACGCAGATTTTGCAGATTGTGAGAATTTTCATGTGTAAAGACGCCGCCCGCAGGGCTGTCTCGGCGTTCCGACACAATGGCCGCTGTCTAGAGATAAACGGCAAAGAGAGAATCCACTAATTACACGAATAATCACCAATATTGGCACTCTGAAATTCAGTGTAACCACATTAATACACATACTCATATCTGATCTATGAAATTTCACAAAGACAGCACAGATGTGCCTCCCACTGAGCGAAGTCGTCCGAAGGTAAGGCTCAGCCGTTATGTGCAACTAGAACCAATTCTTATTCTGGCACAACATTTGATTACACGACATTCACCACAATCTTCACCGCCCCACTTTGCGGATTCGCTTGCAACGCATACGCCGCTTCAACATCTGTAAAGACAAATTCATGGGTCAACAACGGCGTTGGATCAATCACACCTGACGCCAACAGTTCCAGCGCCTGATATGTACATTCATGTGTCGGGTCCCCAATCGTCGCCCCAACCACATTACAAAGCGTGATGCATTTACGATGCAGCGCGTAATAGTCAGCAATCGTAATGTCACCCTTGTGCGGCACTCCAAAGCCAAGTAGAAACCCTTCATACCCCAACAACTCAATTGCCAGATTGATTGCGCTTTCCGTTCCAGCCGCATCAATCACCACATCAGGCGCTTGGCCTAGCAACTGCTGTACCTGAGCACTTGCCTCCACATCAGACAACTCGGCATTACAAATTCCGTCAGCGGCCCCAAATTGTTCGCTGAGTGCCGCCCGATGGTTATGTTTATCAATCCCGACAACTTTGGCTGCGCCCAAGCGCTTCAGCATAATGTTGAACCAAATCCCAGCCGAGCCTTGTCCGATGACAACTGCTGTTTTACCAATCATGTTAGGCAGCTTTTGACAAGCATAAATCACAGTGCCAATTTGCTGAGCCTGCAAGGCATGTTCAAGCGGCAAGCCTTTGGGCAAAGAGAGAATGTTCACAAATTCCGCGATGTAGTGGGTACACATTGCATCTAGTGCTGGTGCAATGACCATCACGATTTCACCAACGGCAAAGTGCGCCTGTTCGTCCGGATCGTTGATCTCCAGCACGCGCCCCACTACTTCATGACCCGACACCCCAACCGGATGCGGGTAGTCTTCAGCGGGCGCATCGCTGAGCATCCAGACATCGCTGCCGCAGAGGCTGATCTTCATAATTTCAATCAACGCTTCGCCTGGCTTGAGGTCTGGCAACGTCAGATCCACAAATTCAACTTGATTTCGGTTCGGGATATGTACAGCTTTCATCAGAAATGGTCTTTTGTCAGGGACTTGTATATGTAACGTGAATGTATTGTAGAGGGCAACGGGGAGAATACGCTGAATTTTCGCGAACAGAAGCTAAACAGTCCTAACGCCGCGTGATTGGCATCATGCGCCCAATGCCAAACGCTTTTTCACTTACTTTCAATATCGGGCACATCTGATAGCGCTTGTGCTCAGAGCGAGCCAAGTACCCATTGACTTGGTTCGCCTGCACAAGCGCTTCCATTGCGGGGCTCACCTTGGCATAGTCAAACGGATCTACTTGATCTGGTTTGAGTTCAGCCGACGGCTCACGTTCTAGAATGAAGTCTGGAATGACTGCATGTTTGGACTGATACCAACGTGCCAAGTCATACACTTGCGTCTTGGTCAAATCTCCGATCGGTGCCAGTCCGCCAGCCATATCTCCATATAACGTTGAATAGCCCAGCGACAGCTCGGTCTTGTTACCCGTATTGAGCAAAATACCACCATGCCGATTGACATAACTCATCAAGATTAGCCCGCGCAACCGTGCTTGGATATTTTCAGCCGTCGTGCCTTCGCTAAGCAAGTGTGACAGCGTTGTTTCCGCAGCTTGATGCAAACCATCTAGATCAATTATTTCAAAATTACAGCCTAGATTGCTGGCCAATGTTGCTGCTGTTGCTGTCGATTGTGGATCTGTATAGCGCGAGGGAATTGCCACCGCCGTGACATTGTCTGCACCAATCGCCTCTTTGGCGATAATCGCAGTCAGCGCTGAATCGATGCCGCCAGATAACCCTAAGAAGGCTTTCTTGATGCCGTTCTTATGGAGAAATTCACGCGTGCCATAGACAAGCGCATCGAACAACTCTTGCATTGGATCAAGTTCAGCAGGCGTTGTCATGCTGACATCTAGATTGATCGTTTGCTGATCTTCCGCACAATGCGCAAGTTGATGCGTCAGCTGTCCAGCAGCATCCAACACCATACTCCGTCCATCAAAGATCAGTTCATCTTGCCCACCCACAAGGTTGCAATACACTAGTGGCGCACCTTGCAAACGCGCATGCTTAAGCCGCGATGCCATCGCCGATTGATGACGATAGATACTTGCTGACAGCACCACCAGCGTCTCCGCGCCTTGCTTGACCAAGTCTTGCCCAATCGTAAGATCATAGTCTGCGCACCACATGTCTTCGCAAATCATCACGCCGATCGATTTACCGGCGATGGTAATGGGTGTAGACACTGGGCCAGACTGAAACCAACGTTTCTCGTGAAAAACATCGTAGTTCGGCAGTAGCTGTTTGTAGGCGGCAATCTCTAGTTTGCCGTCATTGAGCAACAAAGCAACGTTGTGCAATTTAGGCGCTGAGTGGGGAGTGTTTAGGATTGGAACGACGCTGCCAACCAGAGTTGGAGGTAATCCTTTGGACTGTGACGCTAAGTCAGCATTGGCCGCTTGGATCGCCTCGATGAAGCTGTCATCCAGCAGGATATCTTGTGGTGGGTAACCTGGCACCATCATTTCCGGCAACACAACTAGTTCAGTACCATCTGCAGCGGCTTGTTCCATTGCGAGGCGGCATTTTTCGACGTTACCCGCTAGGTCGCCGACGGTTGGATTGAGTTGGGCAATGGTGATTTTCATTGAATGTATTGTCTACAAAGCGTGGGTCTCACAACCTTCGGTTGCCTTAAGACCCACGCTTTGTGAATAGCTATAGCCCTAGCTCCTTTGATACAGCGTGGATAGTATCCAATGCAGTCAAGACTGTATCTTTCTGCAAACAAATCGCATCGCCCAGCATGAGAGTCCGGTAGCCCATAGAGAATAGCCATGCAAGGTCGCTAATATCTGCGCTGGTTGGTGTTGCACTCCAAGCCAGAGAGTTAAGAATCCTGCTAGCAACGATGGCAGTTGAGTCCGCTTGGATTACCGTCTTCATTGCGCGCAGCATGCGATGCGGTTGGCCAACTTCCACATATAAATCACCACGCGCCGCCATCAGACGCCCATTTGTCGCCTTTGCCTTACGCGCATAATCCAAGCCTTTAATCGACTCAATTTTTTGCACGATGTCGGCGTCTGGCAAGTGTACGCGAACATCGGCTACATCTGTCGCGCTTTGAACGTAGGACAACATGACGTGTTGCATGCCAAGCGCTCGCATTGCCTTCAAATAACCAATATCGGTGTCTGTGAGATTGCCTTCAATTTCTAGCGAAGAGTCAATGATGTTCACCGACTCGCCCGGACCAATGAGACGCCGCGGGCCATCGGCCAAAATCAATCGATTGCCGTCAACAGCAACAACTCGAGCCACTTCTTGGCCGTCTGAAAAATAGGCATCACACGGCGTCTCCACTTGGATTGCATGGCTAAGTGTCACCGCACTATACGGTGGGATTGCGCCACCAACGACGCGAAGTTGGCGACCTTTCAAATCAACCCAAATTGGTTTGCCGTGCACAGTCAAGCGTTGCAGGACAACTTGAGGATCATCTTTTAGTGGCATGACCGTGTTGAGACGTAACCCGCTGACTAACGGATGCGCTGCCACCGCGGCGATATAGTCTGCATACGGTGGAACCGTGACAATGACATCAATCGTCATAGTAAGTTAGGTTGCGTCCTTGATACGGCCAATCAGCGCTTCTACTTTCTCAATTGGCTGACGAGCGAGCATGTTTTGTTCAAAATCACCCAGCTTATCCCAGCCTGCCGAAATGATTCCCATCGCATAGTCTACGGCGCGTTGTTCGTCATCAATATCAAAAATCCGGTTAGCACCGACAGCGCGAGACCAATCTTCAATGGGTCGATCTCCATAATGAGACACCGGACGGCGTAAAAACCAAGTGTTCCAATTCCGCGCCGTCTTCTTCCAAGCCCGGATCGCGTTGACACTACGCAACGGCTTATCTCCCATGTGGGTGAGAATGTGTTCTTTATCAACGGTCTTATGAATAGGTTCGTCACCGAAGACAATCAAATATGGTTTCTCTTTTGCATTTGGCGTTTCAACGTGAGTGTTGATCCAATGTGCAGCAAGACCATAAGACTCACCGCCATTGCCCCCACCGCCACCTTCGCCATAGAGCGAATCGAGCAGTTGTTCAAGGTCAAAGCCACTCGCGAAAGAAGTGACTTGCAACGGCCAGCGATCACATAGCGAGTCGCCCACTGCCATAAAACAAATCTCAGCATCTTCACGATAGCTACTCAATGTGTTGAACAGCAGCGGCAGTCGATCAAAAATTTCAAACGGCCAGTGGCGCATGGAGCCAGTGACATCCACCATCACAATGATTGGATTTGTAGAGGTCGTGCTGACATGCTTTTTGGCATCCGTCACTTTTTCATTCGGCGCAGATTTCCGCGTGTAATTCCGTGGACCCGCCGCTTGCGCCTGCGCTGCGGTTGCCTTGCGGCGTTGGGCATTGCCGGTGTAAGCATATTGACCAGCACCGTGCCAGTTTGAAGTATCGCCATCCCATGAATACATAGTTACCTCCAAGTCGTTTGGTTGGTTTGCTAGTTGGTGAGTTGGTTAGTGGGTCTTGAGCAAGACTACCCAACTAGCCAACCGCCAAACTAACCAACTAATTTTCTAAACCTTCACTGTCATATCGCAAAAACTACACTTGACCATGCTGGCAGTTGTAATAGGCAGTGGCGCACCACAGCCAGGGCAGATCATGGCAATGGGCTTGCTGACTTGCTCAACTTTGTCTTCGCTTTGCCGCGCGAGCATGTTGTTTTGGAAATCATCAAAGTGACCCCAAGCGCGGGCAATCAGCCCCATGGCATAGTCAACCGCCCGCTGTTCGTCTTCAATGTGCAGGATTTTTTGTTGACCAATGGCCTGTGACCATTGCTTATCAACTTTGTCGCCCACCTTGCCGCCGGGTCGGCGCAAGAACCAAGTGTTCCAAGTCTTGGCGACCTTGTTCCATTCTTTGATGGCATTCGCATCACGTCGCACGTCATCGCCACTGAACTGTTTGATCTCTGCGGCGGGTACGACCTCATGCATATACACATCCCCAAAAACGATCATGAATGGTTGTTCGCTAAGATTCGGCACAGTGACGTGATTGTTGACCCAATGCGCAAATAGACCGTAGCTTTCCGGCGCATCGCCCCCACCGCCCTCTCCGTAAAGTGAGCCGAGCAGTTGTTCAAGGTCAAACCCGCTCGCAAAGTTGGTCACTTGCAAAGGCCAGTTATCCACCGCGCCATCGCCAATCGCTGCAAAGCAGATTTCAACATCATCACGATATTGTTGCAGCGTCGTGAACAGCAACGGCAGCCGATCAAAAATCTCAGCCGGCCAATCTGCCATTGAGCCAGTGACGTCGACCGCAATGATCAGCGGATTTTTAGAAGTCGTGCTGATTTGTTTTTTCGCCGTGACAATTTTTTCGTTTGGGCCTTGAGTAGCGCCATATTTACGTGGCCCAGCAGCCTTGGCTCGGGCCGCCGTTGACGCGCGTTTTTTGGCAGTCTCGGCGCGATAGCTATAGCCTTTTCGCCCATACCAGTCTGAAGTATCGCCATCCCATGAATACATATTTTGGTGTCTCCTGCTTTCTTAGTTACGGGCTTACGAAGTTGCGGCGCACACCGGAACTTCGCAACCTCGTAACTCCGTAACCCGTCGTTCTATTTCCTTTTATTCAACGCCGCTTTCAACGTTTCCATTCCAAACTCACGCCGAAAGCGCCGATCAAGATTATTCTCAATCAGGTAATCTGCAATTTCTGGCGCAACCATCGTGTGCCAGGGTTCACCAGCCGCCATCGCAAAGCGCACCATGGTTGCATTGAGCGGCACTTTGTCTTCTTCAGCAACTAGCGTTACTGGCTTGATGACCGCATAAAACTCTTGCAACAGGCCACTCACATAGTCGTTATCTGAAATGAATGCATCCAGTTCGCCGAACATATCACGCACCATGACGCGCCAGCGTGGGCCATCATCTAGGTCGGGCACTTCAACAATTTCGTAGTTGTCATAGTCACGCAGCGCAATGGCTAGCATCGCTTTGGTTTCATCCACCGTAAACGGATTGCGTAGGTTATAGCGATTGCTGCTGCCAATGCCGACAATGACATGTTGGGCGCTTTCACACAGCGCCCGCAGCACCACCGAATGGCCCAGATGCACGGGCTTCCAGCGGGCAATCATTGCAATTTTCTTCCAACGTTTTGACATGTTTAGTTTGCTTTTGTGTGACTGATTCCAGTGTGTCAAACATCTGAAATCAAGTCAAATACTGTCATAAATTCATTGTAGCACATATTAGTGTCAAAAATACACTTATATTCAGATAAATGACATAAACGAATAAATAAACGATTTACAGTGTTTGCACCCCACCGTTTATTCCTACTATTTGAGCATCAACCGCACGTCTCTCAAACGTGCAAAAACTCAAACAAATGGAGTTGAACGTAAATGACAAATTTGAAAACAAAGTATGGCGACTGGGCACTAATTACCGGCGCGTCATCTGGTATTGGGCTGGAGTTTGCCAAGCAAATTGCGGCTGGCGGCATGAATGTCGCCGTGGCTGCGCGGCGCAAGCAACGCTTAGAAGCACTAACGGCTGAAATCGAACGCGACTATGGCGTGCAAACGCGCGTAATCGAAGTCGATCTCACAACAGACGACTATCTAGAAACGATCAAAGCCCAGACGG
>JAHDIM010000029.1:0-19268 GCA_020630805.1 Anaerolineales bacterium | reverse complement strand
GAAGAGCATTTACCAGTACCAGCCAGCATGGTGTTCGAAGCGCTGACAGACCCAGCGCTGATGTGTCGCACATTCCCTTGGATGCACCATGTCGATGTCAACAACTACACCGCAGATGTCTTCGGATTGGGGTCCACTCGGCGCTGCAATTTTGGAAATGGGCTGGTGTTAGAAGAACGCATTGTCGGGTGGGTGCCACCGTGTGGATACGCCTACTGCAGCACAGATTTCAACCATCCATTTGGGATGCGCGGACACGTCGGCACAGTAGACATTGTGCCAACTGCCACCGGCTGCATTCTGACCATGAAACACTATTTTGACCATAGTAATCCCGCTGCAATGCGCGACAAATTACAAGAAAGTATGCAGGCTGCCGTGCGAAATTTGGCAGTGATGCAGGTGTGAACAAGGAGAACAAACATGACCTCAAAAATTATTCGTGAAGCGTGGATCGATGCCCCGCGTGAAGAAGTCTGGGAGAAAGGATTGAAAGACTTCGCCAACATCTATGAATGGAATCCGGCCATTGCAAAGTCGTTCACCATCAATGAATCAGCTGGCGAAGGTGTTGGCGCAGAACGCCAATGCAACTTCGAAGGCAGCGACCTCTATGTTAAAGAGCGTGTACTGCGCTGGGAAGAAGGCCACAGTATGGATGTCCTCATTGCAAGCGGCAAAGGCTTGCCACCTTGGCGTAACCCGATTGCCACCCTAGAACTGTTTGATGAAAACGGCGGTACGCGCATGCGCATGACGATGGCCTATGAAATGAAGCTCGGCCCCATTGGCAAGCTGATGGACAAGTACATGATAAAACCACGCTTTGGACGCAACATTAGTGGCCTGCCGGGCGGGTTGAAAGCCTACATCGAAACGGGGAAGAAAGTCAGCTTAGACGAAGTGGACTTCAGCCAAGTGCGCGAAATTCCTGCATAAATCATCCTCACGAGACGGGTTGCTCGGAGCAACCCGTCTCGTCAAACTACGTATACTTCCTCATGTCACACCAACCAACATTTGACGTTGCCATTATTGGATCTGGAATTGCCGGAACCACACTAGCGTGCATCCTTGCTAAGCAAGGCAAGCAAGTGCTCCTATTTGAAGCCAAAGAACATCCCCGTTTTGCCATTGGGGAGTCCATGATTCTAGAAACCAGCGAAATGATGCGTGCCATCGCCCACTTCTATGACATTCCTGAAATCGCCTACTTCAGCTCGGAGAATTTCCGGCAAAACGTTGGCACGTCACACGGAGTAAAGCGGCACTTTGGATTTTGGCACCATCAACAAGGTAAGCCGCATAACGCGACACACACCTTGCAAGCCGTAATCCCTAAAGAGCCGCACGGGCATGAACTCCATCTTTATCGCCAAGATAGCGATCATTTCATGCTGAAGTGCGCCGTCAAATATGGCGTGACGGTGCAACAAAATACGCAAATCAGTGATGCGACCTTTGCTGATGATGGCGTAACGCTGGTTGACGCGCTTGGCTTTCAATACAGAACCGACTACCTCGTCGATGCCTGTGGATTTCGTTCACTGCTCGCAAAGAGATTCAATCTGCGCACGCAAGTTCAGCAAACGAAGTCGCGCGCCATCTTTACGCACATGATCGATGTCGAAAATGTACCGCGAGAGACCAGTGACTTGCCGTTTGACATGGCTGAAGGCACGCTGCATCACGTGTTTGATGGCGGTTGGCTGTGGGTGATCCCATTTGATAATTTCCATGGTGCGACCAATCCCGTCAAAAGCGTTGGCTTGTTGCTCGACCCAGACAAATATCCACAACGAAATGACGTTTCTCCAGAAACAGAGTTCTTTGAGTTCATCGAACGCTTTCCATCGATCCATCAACAACTCAAGAGCGGCAAAGCCATCCGCGACTGGACGCGTGCGCCGCGTATTCAATATGGCACAACACAGGTTGTCGGTGACCGCTGGGCATTGTTGGGACACGCCGCTGGGTTCATCGACCCGCTGTATTCCAAGGGGTTGTATGTCTCAATGACGAGTGTCTTTGTCTTGTCGCATCTACTATTGACCCAAACAGATTACAGTCGCGAGGTCTTCCGACCCTTAGAAACCGTTACGCAGAACTTTTTGAAGACCAATGATCGACTAGTGGCAAACAGCTATAAATCTTGGGAACACTACAGTCTCTGGCAAGCCTATAGTGCCCTGTGGTTATTGGGGGCATACACGGAATACGTCAAGCTCAACAGCATTCGGGCTACCCACAATGAGGATCGTGATGCCTACGTAGCGGCACTTCTGACGCTAAAAATGAGCGGTGGTGGATATGCAGAGTTTGATACCGTCGCAAACCAGATCGACACGATTATTGAGGCAGTCGATACGTCTAGCCCATTGGCAGTGCTAGAGGCGCGGCACAAGATTGATGCAATCTTTTCAGATCTCCCTTGGATGCCAGGGCCATTCATGGCCCTACTTGATGGCGCGACATCATTGCCACGCAACAAGATCCGGCCAGACTTACTCAAGAAAGAGACCGGCTTTCTAGGCAGCGGAAACTATCGTAAGCACTTCTTTGGGGATGCGTCTCTAATTGATTTAGGGGTTTCGTTTATGAAGGAGCGCTGGCGGTGGCAGCCGCAGCGGGCTGGATGACTCAGCAACAACGGTCGTGTCATGCAGAGCGCGAACGACACCTCCACTAGTATTCCAAAAGAAGGCAGCGCGAAGCATCTGAGCATGGTCTTTCATTCACTAAGGATTCGCTATTGCATAGATCAGACCTCTCGTACGCTATCAAACTGTAAAGCAAAGACTATTTCGTTCGTGCTCGTGGTGACACGACTTAGATGCAGAACAGCATCTTTGAAACGCAAGTCACATCAGGAAACGTCAAATAATATCCCAAGCTGACGCGCACGATTGGTCGCCTCGGTTCGGTTACGGACACCTAACTTACTGAAAATATTATTCGTGTGCCGTGCCACAGTGCCAGTGGCAATAATCAGCTGCGCCGCGATTTCAGGGTTTGAACGCCCTTCCGCAATCAGCGCTAAGATTTCCAACTCACGCGCCGTCAACGGATCGATCAACGGTTGATTGACAGCAACCTCTGGTAAGAAGGCAGACTGGATGGTCCCGATGACATCACTATCTAGCCCACGCTGTTGCGCCAGTCGTAGCAATGCAATCATCGGTTGGCCAGCTACGATGAACGGGAATAAGTAGCCTTCTTCTTTCACAAACACAAATGCCTGTGACAGCACCGCTAAGGCCTCATCTAACTTACCAACCTTCTGCGCGGCTAACGCTTTCAAGACTAGCGCATTGACAAGTAAATCGATCCAGCCGTTTGTTTGGAACGTGTCAACAAGATCAGACAACTGAGCAAACGCCGCGTCAGGCTCTGTCGCGAGTAGCCATCGACAATAAACAAGTTCAGCCTCAGAACGTTGATAGACTGGGACAGCCGCATCAAAGGCTGTTGCAAAGTTTGCAACCCATTCTTCTGCGCCTGCTAAATCGTCTTGTAAAAGACTAAGCTTCGCCGCATGCGTTTGCGCGTCTAAGATGAGACGCGCCCGCCCCCCATGCTGGGCACTATCGATGGCTTGGGCCATAAAGCGTTCAGCTTGCTCCACGTTGCCTTGCGCATACACACAGTAGGCATTGACGATGAATGCAAAATAGTCAAACATCCTTTCATAGGCAGAACCGATGAGCCACGTTTGCGCTTGTTGAATTGTTTCAATTGCGCCGCTAATTTCATTGCGTAGAAGTTGAGAATATCCCGCACGCACTGTTCCAAACGGCAACATGGCATACAGCGGACGCTGGTGAAGCGGCACCTTATCCAACACAGATTGATATTCTGCTTCGGCGGCGCGCAACTGCCCCCGCATCATCAACACGACAATGAGATCCATAATAGCTGCCAGCCACACTAGCTGATTTTCTTCAGCTACTGCGTTGTCACGGGCCAGTGTTAACGCGTGTTGCGCAATATCTAGATTCCCGTTTAATCGATTGGCATACCCTTGCACTTGCCGCACCAGTTTCAGACAGCTTTCACCGGAAAGCGCTGCATAATCAATCGCATTGAGCTGCTGAATTGCCTGCTCATAGTCGGCTTGAAAGAGCTTCATTTCAGCTTGCAAAGCAATAAATTCCGCCGTGCGAGCTGGGTTATTCTCTTGGGCAATGTTAGCCGCAATCGTCGCCATGTGTGCCGTAATTTCACCACCGTGCCCAGTCATTAACATTGACCAGCCAAACGTAAGTTGCAGCTTTGAGTGCAGAGCCAGCACCTCTGCTGGCACCTGCTTACACCAGCGATAGACCAAATACGCCTGATTTTGTTGCCAAAGCGCATGTTCAGCATAAGTCGACAGCATTTCCGCTACTGCTTCAAACTCTTCAGCGGCAAGACCATGCTTAGCCGCCGTATTCCAATCTTCCTGAGCTAGATAATAGGCAAACGCCTTGGCATGAACCGCGCGGAATTGTGCAGGATCACGCGATTGCAATTGGCGCTGCATGCAGTCTGCAAACAAACGATGGTAGCGGAAGCTTTGGTTTGTTCCATCCAAGGCGGAAACAAACAGATTGCGCTGAGAGAGCTGCTGGAGATAGCGCCTGCTGTCGTCTCGTGCCATGACTGCCTCACAAGCAGTTGGCGTTAGACGGTCCAAAATGCTAGTGGCACATAAGAACTCTTGTAGATCTGGCGTTTGCTGCTCAACAACCTCTTCAACTAGGTAGTCCACAACAAAGTGATGCTGCCCACTAAAGCGTTCAGCCGCAAGCTGCGGATCCGGTGAATTCTGAAATGTGATGGCAGCCAATTGCAAGCTGGCCGCCCACCCTTCGGTTTTGCTAGCCAATTCCGCAATCGTTTCTGGGGAAATATCCAACTTCACCGCATCACGAAAGAAAGTTTCAACCTCCGCCGCAGTAAACTGCAAGTCTTTGGCAGTTATCTCACACAACTGATTGCGAACGCGCCAGCGTGCCAGCGGCCAGCCTTTGGGCTGCTCGCGCGTCGTGATGACCGTATGTACATTGGGCGACGTGTGTTCGATCCAATAGCGTAAAAGCGACTGCAATGTTGGGTTCGTGATGATGTGCCAATCATCAATGACTAACACGTGCTGTTCAGCAGACTGTGCCAACTGATTTAACAATGGCACTAAGAGCGTTTGTTGCGCGGAAGGAAATGGGCCAACTTGGGCTGCATCTAGCATTTCGATTGTTGCAGCACCTAGTTGAGGATCAATCTGTTGCCAAGCCGCGATGAAATAGCGAATAAAGCGCTCAGGATCATCGTCAAATGCATCGAGCGCGAGCCAAGCAACTGAGGGTTGCTCAGCCGCCCAGGCTGAGACCGTCGTCGTTTTGCCAAAGCCCGCCGTTGCGCTAAATAGCGTTAGCTTGCCAGCAAGACCCTGATCAAGCAGCTTCTGCAGACGCGGTCGATCAATAAATGTCGCGGGCGGTTGGGGGCGAAAGAGTTTAGTGAGCAGCAGAGACATAACAACAACATTAGGATATCAGTGCAACGCAACCCTGTGATGCACAAATCGTTTATCTTTCAACGCTGTCGCTATACAAAGCAGTAAAACGGCTACAAACCGTCGACGTTATTTCAAGCTAATTTTCAAGCCCATCTCTTTGAGCTTTAGTAATGCTTCTGCGTTACCCATTGCATCGTCTACGGGGTGATGCGTATGCGCTGTTTTGCGAAGATGTTTGAAGTTTTTGAACGTGTCTTGCACAAACCCTTTGTACAAGGAGCCCAAATTTGTTGAGCTGTGTCCAAACGGATTATGCCCAATAAAGTGATGGAAATACCAATTGATAAAGCTCCAGTCAAAGCCGTTGTTGTCTGAGATAAAGAAGGGTCGGTTCTTGCATTCTGTTGCAATCCAATCCGCAAAGTTCTGCATCACCACTTTAGGCTCATCAAACGCGAGCGTTTCTTCACGAGAGAAGCCACTCACAGCAAGCGCTTCCGGAATCCAAACGTCAGAAATTGGCTTGAGTTGGCCATAAAACGTGCGCGTCAACTCTTTTTCCACTAACACTGCGCCAAAGCTGATCATGGAGTAGTCACCAGGAATAGGCCCGTCTGATTCAATATCTACAAGAATGTACATAACATCACTTTACAACAATTCATCAGAACCATATAAGAAACAGGCTGTCCACATTGACCCGCCCATTACATGATGTTAAACTGAGATTACGAAAAATTCTTTTAGAAATAAGGAGCCCGTAATTATGGCAGCCCCAGTTATTAATCCAACCGACATTCAAGTCGCTGATGAAGAAATTACCATGACCGCAGTGGCCGTGGAAAAAGTACAAACTTTGCTTGCAGAACGCAATTTGACCGATCATGGTCTGCGCGTATTTGTGTCAGGTGGTGGTTGCAGTGGTCTGCAATACGGCATGGCACTTGAAGGCGAAGAACGCGATTTTGACACCGTTCTTGAAAAAGAAGGCATCAAGATTTTCGTAGACCCAACCTCAATGATGTACCTCCAAGGTGCAACCATTGACTATGTTGACAACCTCATGGGTGGCGGTTTCCGCATCGACAACCCAAATGCAGTGTCATCATGTGGTTGTGGTCACAGCTTCCGCACCGACGAAAGCGCACCAGCTGCTGAAGGCGAAAGCTGCGGCACAACCGGTGGCGGTTGCGGCTGCTAAATAGCCAACACTTAAAATTGAAAAGGCGCTCAATTGAGCGCCTTTTTTGATTCCTTGAAAACAAACTCAAGCACGTGGGTATGGCATCCTACCCACATGATTGCAGAGATAAAAGAAGCGGAATCAAAAACGGCTCCCGTGCTGGGGAGCCGTTTTAGGTTGTGATGTCTTATGCGGAATGCTTAGGGCGTGTCTGGCGTTGAAGTGTCTACTTCAACATTGCTCACGATGTCATCACTATTGCCCGAGCCTTGGTTTGTGTCATCACCATCTCCACCGTCAATGATGTCATCGCCGCTGCTCGTGCCGTCGACACTATCACCATCGATTTTATCGTCACCATCTCCGCCATTAATGGTGTCATCACCGCTACCGTCGGATCCTTCGTTGGTATCGCCATAGATTCGATCGTCACCATCGCCGCCGTCAATAGCGTCATTCCCACTACCGATGCCGAAGACACTATCACCGTAGATAATATCGTTACCATCCCCGCCGTCAATGGTGTCATCGCCGCTGCCGTCGCCACTGAAGCTATCACCGCTAATTTCATCATTACCATCGCCGCCGTCAATGATGTCATTGCCGCTGCCATTGCCGTCGTTGCTATCACCGGCGATGTCATCGTTACCAGCGCCGCCGTGAATGGTGTCATCGCCGCTGCCGGCACCAAAAAGGCTATCGCCGTAGATGTTATCATCACCATCCCCGCCATCAATGGTGTCATCACCGTAGCTGTTGCCGTCTTGGCTATCGCCGATGATGTCATCGTCACCATCTCCGCCGTCAATGGTGTCATTACCGCTTCCTTCACCCAAGAGACTGTCACCGAAAATGAGATCATGGCCAGCATTACCGTTAATAGTGTCATTGCCATTGCTGTCACCACTACTGCTATCGCCTACAATCCCATCGTTACCATCCCCGCCATTGATAATATCGTTGCCACTGCCGGTACCAAAAACACTATCGCCATAGATTTCATCGTTACCATCGCCACCGTGAATGGTGTCTGCGCCGCTACCACCATCGTTGATGCTGTCGCCGTAGATAAAGTCGTCACCATCCCCGCCATCAATAATGTCATCATCTTCTCCACCAATAATTTCGTCGTTACCGTCATAACCGAAAATAGTGTCATTGCCAGCACCGCCGTCAATAATGTTGTCATTGTTATTGCCGTGGATGGTGTCGTCGCAACTTGTGCCAGTGAAATCATCGCTGGTAATCAGTTGGCCTAACGTGACCGGAGAGCCTTGCAAGTGAAATACGCGCTGGCAGTTGGCAGCGGGTGCGTCAGGTAAACCACCATCCTCAATGGTACCTCGGTCAGGCGGATTGCTTTCTTGAATGGTTACTTGCTCAGAACGAGAACTAGTTTCATCAAGGGCTGCTTGGTCAGGACGAAAGCTGGAGTCATTAGGGTTGTTTTTATCGTCGTCAAAATGAAGTGGCGCGGTACTAGTGCGACAGATGGGAGCTTCTGTGGCCGGGTCATAGGTCAGCGCCACCACATCCATCCAGCGCGGGGTGTGGTCTGGCATGGAGTAGGCGCTGAACGCCCCAACGCCATCTGCAGACATTGGAATGAAATACGTTTGAGCAGACATATTGTCAATAATCACCAACGCTTGAGCCGTAGTGACTGGATCTTGACCGGTGCCAACCGCTTGGACCGTAATGGTTTGGCTCCAAAACTGCCAAGGTGTGCCAATGTTGAGCGCACCGCAGACTGGTAGGCTGTCAAGGTCAATGGGTTGGTCGCCAATGGCGGCAAATGCTGCGGGTCGAGTGGTCAATACCACGGTGCTAAAAAGAGCTAAGACGGTCAGTAATTTTAGAATTTTTCGAGAATACAGTTGCATGAGATTACCTATTTGTTAGAAATGGATATTCCCACCCACAGATCATGTCTCTACGGGTGGGGAAAATCAGTTACAAAAATCATAGAGAAGTCCGCGACATTAGAACGGGCAATAGACGTAAAATGACTTCTATTCAGGCCCGAATGTATCGGGGGAAAATGGAAGGGGCGGAATCAAAAACGGCTCCCGCGCATGGGAGCCGTTTTCTGAATGTTGTCTGGCATCAGTACACTAGAGCGTGTGATGAGGCGTCATGTCACTACAATATGTGTTATTCGTAAATCAGTGTGAATTCTGCGCCATCGGAAGGGATGTAGAGCCACTCCCCGTCAATCACAACATCTTGGTCTGACACAACACCTGTTGGGATTTGCTGTAAGCGCCAGCGGAAGCCGTCAGGCGGCGTTGCCCCACCGACTGAAACGTTGAGTTCCCCCTGCCAACTCTCTTCGATAATCTGAAGCGTGCTTGTCATCTGAGCTGTTATGTCGCCATGCACCGTCGTCAACCCATTGAGCTGAATTTCTTTGCCTGCTTCCAGCCAACTTGGCGGCACACCAGCAAACAATTCCAGCGTATCGCCGTCTCTAATGACAAGCATTTCGCGAATAAGCATAATGTAATTTGCCATAGCCCACGCATGTGGCATATCCCCACCGCTAATCGCTCCGGTTTGCGGACTAACCTGCTCGGCCCAGACAAATGCGCCCGGCAACGTTTGGTTCGTCAACGTCCAGCCCAAGATCTGATGGACAACATCTTGACGCCCTAAACGCAGATAATTGCGGGCTAACCCCAGGCCACCATACGGCCAGAACTGGCCGAAGATATGAATATAGCCACCGCCCGTTGGATTGATCCAACGTTGATGGTATTCATCAAACGCACGTGCCATGAGTGGGTCATCCCACTCCCAGGTTTTGGCAGGGAACATCGCGGGGCCAGTGCCGCGGGCCATCGCAGAACTTTCGATGTTTTCTGGTGCACCGGGTACATAGGCAGGTTCAGGACCCATCACAGCTTCTACACTGGCATGAATTGCTTGACGTAGTTCTTCGGCTTCCGCCAACATCCATTCTGCGTCTTCAGTATGTCCGAGTTCAGTGGCAATAAAAGCCGCATCTTCAAGGCCGGCAACTGACCAAAAATCATCCCAGTAATGGTGATAATGATCTGGGCCAAGGTCTTCAGCGCTTTCACTTGGCGGGAGCAAGCCGCGCGTTTCAGGTGGATTATTGACAGTTTCCGTGCGCTTTTGACGAATGAAATCAGCGGCGCGATAGACGTTGTCGTAATACTGTTCTAAGCGAGCAATGTCTGGTTGATAGCGATGCGTTTCTGCAATCAGGAAAATGGCTTGGCCTTGCGAATCCCATTCAATCATGCCGGCACGCGGTTGTAAGCCGCCTTGCCCATCACCTTCGAGAACAGGCGGAATCATGCCGTCTTCGGTTTGGAATTGGAATGGCACATCAAGATAGCGCTTGATGAGGTCATCATCGTTCGCAAAAAGCGCCTCGCCGATGTAGGCAAGATCACGAATCCAGATCGCATCGTGTTCGTTAGGGCCAGGGCGAATGCCATCGCGGTCTTCGGCAACGAGCAAGTAGCCTTTCGATGCACGGTAGGCGTTGGTGACAAATTCATCTGGAATGACAAAGCTTGGTTCACCAATGTCGCGATTGTAAAGAAATTCGCTATTGCCAAGCACTGAGCCAGCGGTCGCGTCTGGAAGCGGCAAGTCTGGACTAGGGGCAAACGCAATGTTCAGCGCGTAGGTACCACCCGGCGGCAATTCGATTGCAAACGTTGCTGCGGCGGCACCGTCATAAGCATTTGCACACGGTAATTTATCTAAGCCAGCAAGTTGATCGGTTTGTAGATTGCTTATTACATCTGCAATTTGGCCGGTTTGGACAAAGTCTGCCGGACGTGAAAACGCAGCAAACGGCTGATTGCCGTTGACCCAAATCCGTTGATCACGATCAAACGCAATTCCGTGAATTCCAGACAGTTCACGGTGAACGCCGTAAGGCTGAGTCAGTGCAATGAGATTTGTTTGGATTGCGACATCGGTCGGGTTTGTAATGACTAGCTGCCAATTGACTTTTGGGTTTTCGTAGTCGGTGACAAGGGTTGTGTCAACCGTCAATCCGTTCATGACCCAGTTAGCCTTCGGAATCGGCGAAACACCACCGACTAAAGAAAACGTGGCATCTGGTTGCGTAAGCATGCCGGTGGCTTGATCTTTATATAAAAGTGCGATGGTTGGGGCATCTGCCCAAGGTGCCACGGCAATATCTGAGGTGTAGAGCGCTTCGTGATTTGAAACGGCATCACCAGAGTTCGCCGTGAATTGCCCCGTGAAGGTCCAAGCATAGTAGGCGTTGCGCATCCAGCCTGGCAAAGGCCAATCGGGATGATTCGCCGCAAGCCAACTCGCGTAGTCTGCTTCGGTGAGCACATCAAACGGCGTGCGCCCCACTAACACTGGAGACTTGATGCCACCAAATCCGCCATTGTCTACGACCCGGATCGTGACCGTTAGTGGCTCCACGGGAAGTTCTACGACTTGCGCCGTGCTGTTTTCAACGAGCCGCCACTCCGTCTCAACGCCATTGATCCAGATCGTCGCGTCGTCGTCAACATTGCCAATGCCCAAGTAGAAGGTGTCCCAGAACTCTTTCGGTGCAAATTCGGCTGAGTACCAGCCAACGCCATCATATTCAATGCCTTGCTCTTCCCATGAAATGCCTGGTGCAGACTCGTCCCAGTCAGAAACATCAAACCCTACAGACGCAAAGCCATTGTCTAGCCCAACATCGTCTGGGTCTAGCGTAAAACGCCAACCATCGATTGCCGACACAGTCTTGGGCGCGTATTCCCAAGCATGTTTTGTGTCAAAGTCATGTTCAGGATCTAAACAATCGCGTTCTAGGGTAATGCTGGGCGGATATGCTTCTAGCGCCACACAACTCGAAAGCAAGAGGCTGACACCAGTAAGACAAAGCAAGAGCTTTTTCATGATTTATGGAGCTGTAATTTGTAAAGACCCGAGCGGCACAGTCCGGTTGATATAGGTTTCGCCCTGTGGGTTAACAACCGCGGCACGTTCTAGCGATGGCCACGCATAAAGACCGGTATAAACATCATAGTCACCAGGAAGCGCATCAGCAGGAACAGTGAAGGTTACTGTATCCGTTGAGGCAGACCGAGGCACCCACTGTGATATTGGATATTGTTGATCAAACGGAACGCGGTCAACTGTATAAAACGTAGTGCCATCTGACGAGACAAGGTGAATGAATTGGGTGAGATCACGCGGTGCAGCATCCAATGCGTACCAAGTGTAGGTCAGATCAAAAGAGTCGCCAACAGTCACTTGGGTCGGGATTTGGCGGCGTACTTCGGTCAAATCAAACGCAATTTGATCTTCGGTAAAGCGAACTGCATCAAATTGCGTCGCGGGATCTAATTGAAATTCTGGATACGCAACATAATCCAATGCTATTGTTTGCGGTGCCAACTGAAGTGACTCAGACTCAGCCACGGTCAAGAATCCATCTTTTGCGTCAACGGAAAGGGCTAGCAAATAACTACGCATAGTTTCGATATCCGCAGAGAATGTCAGCGGAAATGAAATCTGCACTGTGCGGCCCGGCACCCACGCCGCAGACGGATAGTCCACTGAAGCCACATTGTAGTCACTTCCGATGACATTGAACTGCGCTACTGACAGTTGATCTGGCTGGGTAAGAGCATGCATTGAAAACGTATAGTGCTCTTTCAAAAAGTCAGTCGTCTTCCAATATGTATGCACCACCATTGTGTCGCCTGGCTGAACAATTTTTTGCGCGTCGCTGCCAGTCCCGCGCGCAACCTCATATCCAATGAGTTGCAGTTTATCTTCATTAAACGTTGCTATCGCTTGGGTTGCATCCCTCGCCTGCCAACTTGGTAAGACCCAAACATAGACAACCAGACAGACAATCCAAAGTGCGAACAATGGCGCGAGCCGCATTAGTCGGGCCTGCGTCTGTGTATCTCTCAGCGCCAGCACAGTCACAAGCACCAAGCTCGCTCCTATCATTTCTAAGAACTCTTCAACAACAATGGAAACCAGCCAGACATTGTGAAACCATGGCCATCTATCTGCAAGCATGAGCGTGCCTGACTCAATTGCCAATCCACCGATGCCAAATGTAAAGAACCCAAGCAAGAGCAATGTATATAAGCCGGTATTTTGACGTTGGCCCTTGTTCCAAACCAGTACAGTCAGTGCAGCCAGCAGCACACCAATAGTCAGATAAAGGCCGATAAACGTATTGGGTGACAGTTGCTCATGCAATGCGAAATATTCGTCAAAGCTGAGAAAGCCAAACCAAAGCGCAAACACGATCCAGTAAAGGCGTGGCAAGATGGAATTCGATTGCAGAATAAGCGGGAGCGCGGCAATACCAATGATGAGCAGTTGACCAGAGGACACCATAGCCCCAAGTGTCAGTTCCACGTCTAAATTGAGGAACCAGCGCCAAAATTGATGCAGATCAAACCAAGCCCACATATGCAGGTTGATGAGAACAAGCTCAATGCCAACAAGCGCCACAAACGTCTTCCAATAACGCTGAAGAATAGCGCGCGAATAGGACAGCGCAATAGCGGCAATCAACAAGGCAATTGCATTGCCGAGCAGGAATCGACCGACGTCAGTCATTAGCGAACAGGTTGTGGGCGAACGAAGAAAATAAGCGTTGCAGTCCCAATAAGCAACGTTGCAATTGCAATCCAAACGCCGAGCCAGAAGTTCTGCGGCGCATAGTTCAACACGACGGTTGACGTTCCGCTTGGCACGCTGACGGACTGCAAGACGCCATTCGCCATAATGACCTCAGCCGCCTCACCATTCACCGTCGCTTCCCAGCCAGGATATTGGGCTTGCGACACTACCAGCAACGCAGGCAGCTCTGAAGTGACATTTGCCACTAGCTTGCCTGTATGGCGCGTGACAACATCCACGTCCCCACTACCGATAGAAGCAGGGATCACCAGCGGACTTTCAATCACAGCCGTTGTCAGCGCATCAAATTCAGCAGTATTGAGTACAGCAATCGCATCGTCTTGGGTGTCGACAAATTGCCAATTATGAACAAGCCACGCAGGCTGCGGGTCGGTCTCTAACCGATAAGTATAGGTATCGGTGCCGTCGTGATAGACACGTTCGTAACCGATCTGAGAGCCATCTGTACGGAGCAGATCGCCCTTCCAAGTCACAAGATACTTGATGCCAAGTAAATCCCACTGCGTTTCTTCTGGCACTTCATTGACAAACCGCTCAATGCGATCTGTATTAATAGAAGCAATGCCATAGTGTTCATCTAAGCCGGCCATACAAGCCGTGTGGCCTGGCAATCGCCAATCGTCTTGAATGCGAAAGAACGGTGAGTCATCCGCCACAACTTCAGTCAGAGCTGGCTCAGGCGGGAACGCATCATAAGACGCGGTTGCCGTCACATCACGATTAGCAGTGAACAGGTCGATCACAATAATTGCAAGCGCCGCCCAGATGATTGAGCGCATTGCTTGCGGGAAGCGGATCATGCAGGTCAGCAATACGGCCGTTGCAGCCAGCATGAGGAATAACAAGCTGAAGTTATTGCCTAGTCCTAGCGCTGCGACTTGGCCAATTTCGGCCTCTGCTGCCAGCACCACCGCCAACAAAGCAAACAGCGCAGCAACGGTTCCATAAACAGCCACACGTTGATAGCGTCGTAAGATCTGTTGGAGTTGTGCCCCACCTAACTGTAGGAGAGCATCCACACCAAAGGCCGACAACACAGCAATGCCAAAGCTTAACAATTGCGCATGGCGTTCTTGACTGCGCATCAGTGAATGGCCTGGCGCCAGCAGATAGGCGATTTCAAAGCCAAATAAGTTCTTTCCAAAAGAAAAGAGGAACGAAATTACGACAAGACCAGTCCAGAACCACCGATCTCGGTGCTTTCCATTCGTAATTGCAAGGGCAACTAAGAAAAGCGGCAAGATGCCGAAATACAACGGGTTGAACAGACTAACCACGTTTGGCAGCAAGATCTGCACAATATCGCGCAGCGGGAAGCCAGAACCAGACTCATCAAAAGGAATAGACGCCCGCGTTGAGAGGCCCATGTATTCCAATGTCGGCCAAAGTTGCACAATGCAGAGCCCTAGAATGGCGGCACCTGACAATCCAATGCGCAAGGCCGCAGTCATCCAAGGCGTTTTATTGCGCCATATTTTGTAGGCATAGTAGGCAATTGCAGCATAGCCTACATATAAATAGGTTTGCGGATTACCAGCCATGACGCTCATCACCGTCGCAAACACAAATGCAATGTAGTGCCTACGCTGCGGTTGTGCGGCAATTCCGCGCAAGCCCCATAGCACAAGCGGCAGCCAAATTCCACCTTCTAAGATCGCAATCTGGAGCGGTGGGTAGCCAGTCAGATACCCACTGTAGGCAAAGATAACACTCCCAAGCAGCGCGGGTAAACGTCTTCCTATTTCAGCTCTTAGAAACCAATAGGTCAGAAAACTCGCCAGCAACAAGTGCAGCAACGCTTCAAGTTGATATGCATATAAGGAGAACTCTGCCTGTCCAAGCCCAATATGAATGAGCAAGTTTGCAGTTGTGGGCAAGTAGAAGAGAGAAGACTGCGGGTCAGCCTGAAATGGATAGCCCGCAAAGGTACAGTCCATCCACAGTGGGAAGCGGCCTGCTTGAAACTCGCGATATGTATGGGTCCGATACACAAAATAATGATGGCTGAAGTCACCTTCAGAGAACATTACCTGGTCGGCAGGATTAGGGGTCAACCAACGCCAAGAGTAAAAGCCCCAAATTACACACAGTAACAAAAGGAACAACAAATCTTGGCGATTGAACTTCAAACGACTGTCCGTTTTCATTAATACCTACATTGTGGAATTAGCAAGAGTACACGCCAAATTACACACCGCGCGATTATACGCGTTTAAGCGCCTTTACTTTGCAACGTTTACCCTTCTGCTGAACGAGATCCGCAAGAGTCCTTGCAAGACTTTTTAGTGCAAAAAGTGTCTTTTTGGCCAAAGTTTCAGTCTAGAAACGCATTCCGTGGAATCGAACCGAATCCTAACAGAACTATATCGAGTCTTTCATTGTGCGTAATAGCCCCCCTATCTACAATGATGGAGCGTATGACTAACGTACCCGTAATTTTTCAAATGGTATAGGTGACACTATGAAAAAGGTATTCAACAGAAAGCGTCGGAGAGCTTTCGCCAAATTTTTAGATATTACAATTATTATTTCTCTGATCTCCTCAATGCTGACCGGTGTGGTTGGTATTGTTCCAGCGGCTATTGCACAAGGAATTGTGGTTGATGGTCTCCTAGAACAAGGATATCAACAACTGAGTAGCGGCACCCTTGGGGCACTCGCTACCACGTCTGATGCAGACAACGTCTATTTTGCACTTGTTGTCGATCAGGCAGTAAATGAAAATGTCTTTGGGAGCGACACCTACGTCGCAGACTGGGGCTGGCAAGACGGCCACAGCTTCTCAGATCTCACTGACGACTCCATCAGTCTGGCTTACACCTGTGATGGAAATACTTCATTTAACTTCACAATCGATTATCTTGCAGATAAGGTTGAAAATGAAGACTACACAGCCGAAGCAACAGGTTCTACCCCAACTGGGTTTGAAGTCGAGTCATCGCTAGCATGGAACCTCAATAACGAAGCAATTCACGGCTGGGACTTCACAAACGGTAGCACTGACGAAGCCGACTGGCAAAGTGCAGAATCATTCGATACACCAAATGCAAACTGGATGTACTTCATGATTTACGAATGGAGTATGCCAATTGCCGCATTCTCTGACTGTACCGAAGTGATCGTTTCTGTAGCTTCTGCAAATAACACCCCTAACAAGAACGACAACGAAACTGTTTCAATTGCTGCTAAAGCATTTGACCTAAACAGCGACAACACAGGCGGTAACACGCAAGACAATGCTGACGGTAACGTAACAATCAGCGGTTCAGTGTTGAACGACGTTGATGGTAGCGGCACAGTCAACACTGGTGACAGCGGCATCAACGGGGTCACAATTGAACTCATCGATGAAAGCGGCAACGTTGTTCAATCTGAAACAACTAACGCAGACGGCGCATTTGAATTCACTGGTGTAACGCCAGGAACCTACAGCGTCCGCGAACGCGATCCAAACGGATTTATCAGTCGTGAAGCAATTGCTGGTACCGGTGGCGTCAAAGCCAGCATCAACTTGATTATTGTTGAAGCAACCGAAGCAAATGGTATTTATGCGGAACAAGTCTTCTTGGACAATGCAAAAGCACCATTGACGACAAATACGCCTGAAGCAACTGCAACCGGGACCTTGACTCCAACCAACACGGCAGTTCCAACAAGCACGCTGACTCCTACGGCAACCAACACGCCAAGTGATAAAGCACCGCTCAATACGGAAACACCAACTGTTGCACCAACGTTCACCCAGCCTGCAACCTTCACGCCAGTACCAACGTTCACGCAAGTTGCGACATTTACACCAGTGGTTCAAGGTACGCAAGCGCCAACCAGTACAGCAACACTTGTTCCTACGAACACACCTGTACCAACGAACACCCTTACGCCAACAGCAACCAACACGCCAAGTGACAAGGCTCCTCTCAACACACCAGTTGCGACAAACACGCCTGCACCAACGTTTACAGTTGCACCAACCTGGACACCTGTACCAACGTTCACGCAAGTTCCGACGTTTACGCCGGTTCCAACCCAACAAGTACAGCCAACCAACACAAACACGCCGGTTCCTACGAACACACCAGCGCCAACCTTGACGCCAGTGCCTACCAGCACGGCAACACCGCAAGTACAAGGCGCAATTGTGACACAAGTGCCAACGCGCACACCAGCACCAACCTTTACGGTTGCACCAACGTGGACACCAGTTCCAACATGGACACCACAACCAACGTCAACCACAATTGTGCAACCAACGCAGGCACCGACTAACACGAACACACCGGTTCCTACGAACACGCCGGTACCAACCAACACGCCAACGCCAACCGCAACGGCAACCGTGCAGGCACCATCAGTTGCAGCAGCTGTTCCAACGAACACGCCACCAGCAACCTTTACGCCAGCACCAACCTGGACGCCACAACCAACGTGGACACCAGAACCAACGGCTACGACGGTAATTCAACCGACGCAGGTACCAACAAACACGGCAACGGCCATTCCAACGAACACACCGTTCCCAACGAATACGCCAACGCCGACCAGCACGCCAGCAGCGGTTGCAGAAGTACCGCAAACCGATGTGCTTGGCGCTGAAAATCCAGAAGCAACGGCAACCCCAGCACCAGTAAGCATCTCAGGGGCAGTCTTCAACGACGTAAATGCCAATGGCATCCAAGATGCAGGTGAAGAACCACTTTCTGGCGTGACCATTGACTTGGTCGCTTCAAGTGGCGCAATTGTAGACCGCACCACAACCGGCGCTGACGGTAGCTTCTTGTTCGACGGGTTGCAACCAGACACCTACCGTGTCCAAGAGTTCGATCCACAAGGCTTTGAAAGCACCAACGCCGTTCCAGGCACTGGCGGTAGCCGCAACGACGAAAACAACATTACCGTTCAAGCAACGACCCCAGGTCAAAGCTATCCAAACCAAATCTTCTTGGATACGCAACCTCGTGTCGAAGTTGCGGGGACAGTCTTTGATGACGCAGATGCTGACGGTCAACTTGATCCGGGCGAACAACCAATCAGCGGTGTGACCGTCCAACTCACAGACTCAAACGGTCAAACAGTTGGCACCACAACCACCGATGCCAATGGCGACTATCGCTTTGAAGACTTGACCCCAGGTCTTTACACAATCGTCGAAACTGACCCACAAGGGTTCAGCAGCACCAACGCTATTCCTGGCGAACGTGGTAGCCGCGTCAATGACAACACCATCACCGTGGTTGCAAACGAAGCCGGTCGCTCTTACGAAGACAACGACTTCTTAGATGCAATCCCAGCAAGCATCATGATCATGGGTAATGTCTACAACGACGCTAACCAAAACGGTCAATTGGATGCTGGTGAACAGCCAATCTCTGGTGTGCAAGTTGACTTGCTCGACGTGAACGGTCAAGTTGTCCAAAGTGCCCTGACCGACGCCACTGGTAAGTACAAGTTCAACGATCTGGCACCAGGTGTCTACACCATTCGCGAAACTGACCCACAAGGGTTCGAAAGCACTAACGCAGTCGCTGGCGACAACGGTAGCCGTGTCAACGAAAACACGATCACCGTCCAAGCAAATGAAAACAACCGCTCATACAACGGTCATGACTTCCTAGACACCGAACCAGGTGGCATCATGATCATGGGTAATGTTTACAACGATGCCAACGCCAACGGCTCACTCGATGCCGGTGAAGCACCAATCGCTGGTGTACAAGTTGACTTGCTCGACGCAACTGGCGCAGTCATCCAAAGCGTGATTACCGACGCACAAGGCAAGTACAAGTTCAATGACTTGACACCTGGTTTCTACACGATCATCGAAAACGATCCGCAAGACTTCAGCAGCACCAACGCAATTGCTGGTGACGCTGGAACCCGCGTGAACGAAAACACGATCACGGTACAAGC
>JAHDIM010000283.1 GCA_020630805.1 Anaerolineales bacterium | reverse complement strand
CGAAAATCTCATCAGCCATCAGCCATCAGCCATCAGCCATCAGCCATCAGCCATCCCTTCGGCAAGCTCAGGGCAAGCAGCCGCAAACACTTGTTCGACGGAGTCGCGGTTGGTACAATGGGAGCCTATGGCACACCAAACGCCACCCATCGACACTATTCTGCAGGGCAACTGCATCGATGTGCTGAATGAACTTCCAGACGCATCGGTGGATTTGATCTTTGCCGATCCTCCTTACAACTTACAGTTGCGGAATGAACTGTATCGCCCGAATATGAGCCGGGTCGATGCCGTTGATGATGCGTGGGATCAGTTTGATAGCTTCGCCGCGTACGATGAATTCTCACGGCAGTGGCTCACCGCTGCGAAGCGCGTCCTCAAGCCGGATGGCACCATTTGGGTCATTGGGTCGTATCACAACATCTATCGTCTTGGCACGCAGCTACAAGACCTTGACTATTGGATTTTGAACGATGTCGTCTGGGTCAAAAGCAATCCGATGCCAAACTTCCGCGGTGTCCGGTTTACGAATGCCCACGAGACCTTGCTGTGGTGCAGCAAGCATCAGAAAGCGAAATATACGTTCCATCACCATGCGATGAAAGCCTTCAATGATGGCAAGCAAATGCGCAGTGATTGGACCATTCCAATTTGCAGCGGGCGCGAACGCATCAAGGTGGATGGTAAGAAAGCACATTCCACGCAAAAGCCAGAAGCGCTGCTGTATCGGGTGTTGTTGTCATCTACGAATCCGGGTGATGTCGTGCTAGATCCATTCTTTGGCAGTGGCACCACGGGTGCGGTTGCCAAGAAGCTCCATCGCAATTGGATCGGCATCGAGCAAGAAGCGAAATACATCGAAATTGCGCAAACCCGCATCGATGCTGTCGAACCTGCCGAATACACCAAAGCCACCTTTGATGTCAGCGATAAGAAACGCAACGCGCCGCGCGTGAGCGTGACGAAGTTGCTGGAACATGGTCTGTTATTACCGGGTCAAACCCTATATTTCCGCGAACGTGATGATCAAATTGCGCACGTCAAACCAGACGGCAAACTGCTAATGTTTGGCCAAGAAGGCTCGATCCATCAAACAGGCAAACGTCTCATGAACGGCGCGCCGTGTAACGGTTGGGATCACTGGTATTTCCGTGACAACGCCGGAAAATTCAAATCGATTGATGCGCTCCGCGAACAAGTCCGCGCGACGATGTAACCTCACGCTGCATAAGCTGTAGTCCAACATGAAAAACCTCTATCGAAAAGCCCGGAAAGCGGTAAAAAGCGCTGCTCCGGATCTCAAAAAGCCGGTTGTTCCAACCTTCAGCCTGAAGTACACCACGTTGTTTTTGTATCACCAACGCATGTACGAGCAGATCAAGCATTTGCCGGGTGACATTGTGGAATGTGGCATTGGGCAAGGTGTGACGTTCACGTTTTTGACCACGCTGGCCTATAACGATCCAACGCCGCGGACCATCTGGGGGTTTGACTCGTTTGAAGGGTTTCCAGAGCCGACTGCAGAAGATGACAGCATTCGCGCCCCAAAGAAGGGGGACTGGCGGCTGACTTCCGTCAGTGAGTATTACAAGTATGTGACGAACCTTGGCTTTGGTGACGACTGGACCAAGAGCAATGTGATCTTCGTCAAAGGCTTCTTTGAAGACTCATTGCAACATTACACGGGGGATCAGATTGCGTATCTGCATCTAGATGTGGATTTATATGCGTCGTATGTCACCACGCTTGAAGGCTTGTACGACAAAGTTGTGCCCGGCGGCGTGATCTTGTTTGACGAATACATGCGCGGCATGGATCAGATCAAATATCCCGGTGCCAAGCAAGCCATTGATGAGTTCTTTGCAGACAAAGGTGTCTCACCGCAACGCGATGTGCACTCTGGAAAGTATTACGTGATCAAGCCAGCCGCATAGCTCGCTGAGGAAACGGCCATCTCCTTTGAGTTGGCCGTTTTTTGTTTAAGGCTGTAGTGCCACTACCCTGTTTTGTTTTCCTCTAACGCTGCCGCTCGGCATACACGCGCCGATTATCCTCAATCTGCGCGAGGTGATTGTCATAGTGCGCGCTAAGCCAGCGTAGTCCTTGGTCGGCGGTCAAATAGCCCGTTCGCGGATGCCGAATCAGCGGGCGATCTAACACCTCTTCGCTCAAGTCCCCAATAATCTGTACCCAAAGCACCCCGTTGCGCATCCAGCGTTCTTTGAGCTGGGCCAGACTGACTTTCTCTTCCATCATAGACGGATTGACAGCGGCAGGCGCATCAATCGGTGTCAGTGAGCGCAAGCGTTCGGACAACATCGTCAACGCTTTCTCTGACTCAGGCCCAACGGGATCTTTCTCCGCCATGCCCGGCATCCGTTTCTGAGCGCTAATGGCAAAGCCATAGTCAACGGTTTGTAAATGCTGCACCACGTCTTTGATGGACCATTCGCCTTCAGATGGCTGGAACAACAGCTCATCTTCGGTAATATCAGTGGCGATATTCATGACACGCTCGCGGCGTTCGACCCAAGCGTCCCAGTGTGGTTTCAGTGAAATATGCATGCTTATAAAGGTGGGGTTCGGTTGAACCAAGGTTGTGCGTCTTCTAGTTGTTTTGCCAGCTTGAACAGCGTGGCATCATCCCCAAAGCGGGCGGCGAACTGCATCCCAACTGGGATATTGTCAGCGCTCCAGTAGAGCGGGACTGACATGGCTGGTTGCCCAGTTGCGTTGAACATGGGCGTGTCTGGAATAAACTGGAAGACCTTCTCTGAAATGGATTCTACCAAGCCCAGCCAATGGGCTGCCCGTCCTAGATTGAGCGCAGCCAGCGTTTTGACCCCAAACAACTCCAGTGACGTTGGCTTCAATTCCCCAATCTTGACCGGCAAGCGTGACAGCGTTGACGTGAGGAACACATCATACTCGGCCAGAATCTCTTGGACCCGCCGCGCGTTCTCTTGTAGATAGCGCACCGATGACACATAGTCTGCCGCGCTAAGATGTTTTCCCAGCGTGCCCAGACCAAACGTCACTGGCTCAAAATCATGCCGCGATGGCGTTTTGCCTGCAAACGCGGCGGTCTGCGCAATGTCGGCCCACGTCTGCCCAATGAGCACCCGCACAAACTCCATTGAGAAGCGCTTGATGTCCATGGGAATTTCGATCTTGATCAGCTCATGTCCAAGGTCTTTGAGCAAGGCTTTGGTGTGCTCAAGTCCGGCGCGGCACTCTGGCTCAAGGCCAGGGCGTAACAAGGGCTCTTCGCAATAGGCAATGCGTAGTTTGCCAACAGGCTCTTGCATGGCGTCAAGAAATGGTTTTTCTGGCAACTGCGTCTGATACCACTCGCCGACCTTGTGCCCAATGGTGGCATCTAGCATCGCGGCGCTGTCACGTACGGAGCGGGTGAGCACGTGTTCCGTGGCAAACCCTTCCCAGTTTTCAGCCATCAGTGGGCCGGTCGGGAGCCGACCGCGCGTGGGTTTGAGGCCAAACACCCCACAGCAAGAACTTGGAATGCGAATCGATCCACCGCCGTCGCCACCGCTGGCCATTGGTACCATTTGCAGCGCAACTGCCGCGCCGGTGCCGCCGCTGCTGCCGCCGGGCGTGCGCGTCGTATCCCACGGATTGAGCGTCGCGCCGTATGTGTCTGGCTCAGTGTAGGGCGTCAACCCAAACTCAGGCGAGTTGGTTTTACCAAAGATGACCACACCGCTTTGCTTGAAGCGTTTTACGAGCTCACTATCCATCGGCATCGGGATGTCTTTCAGCAAGCGATTGCCGCTGCCGGTTGGTACGCCAGCGTAAGTTGAGACAAGATCTTTCAGTAGGAACGGCACGCCCGAAAACGGCCCGTCTGGCAAGCCGTCTGCAATGCTTTGGCGGGCCAAGTCATACATCTTGTAATTGACAGCATTTACGCGCGGGTTACGCTGCTCAACCAGATCAATCGCAGTGTCGAGTAAGTCTTCAGCAGACACATCGCCATTGCGAACAAGCTCAGCCAAGCCGAGCGCATCATGTTGGGTGTATTCAGAAAATGTGGCCATTTTTCCCTTTGTGGCTGGGATTTCTAGCCGCGGACGAGCACTGACAAGCGCGGATATTTGTTTTTATCCGTGTTCATCTGCGCTCGTCCGCGGCTAATTCTTTCTAAAAGTGAGACAGCACCAAGTCCGCAATTTGCGCTGGATTAAGTGCTTCTGTATCCGCGTGGATTGTCCTTTCCGGTGCGGTGGATTGTAATTTCGCCAAGGCGGCGTCAGGGTCATAATTGTTGCGTTCTTTAGCAACGATCTGGCATTTCGCGTTGACCGCATCGATGTCAACATCGCCGGCCATGACCCAGTTGGTCAAAGCCTGTTGCTCTGCCTCTGACAAGAGCGCTTGAATCGCGGGGTCCAGTTGGAGCGTCATTGCGCCAGACATTGCGATCTGATCAAAGCTGTCACTCCGACCGAGCAAGCGCTGAATGCGCGTAAAGTCTGAGGCGGTTAGCACTAAGAACTTGGCGCGCGGCAGCAGTTCTGCGGCATGCTGCACTTCGTTTTCACCGCGCAAGCCGTCAAACAACAGTAAGTTGTCACCAAGTGCTGTTGGCTCAATGTGCAGGCGTGACAGCACATGCGCCATCCCGCCGGGATGTTGGCGCCGATAGGCCCGCGTAAAGTTGAAGCGCTGGGCGCGGTCTTTGACCGGCGCGACGGTTTCGCCATTCTGCTCTTGCAGGTAACGGATGATGAATTCATCCGTCAGCGTGCGCCGATTCGGCAATAGCGCGAATGACATTCCTGCGGATTCCAAAGCTTCCACCGTCGTCGATTTTCCGACGCCAGTGACGCCCACCAAAATCAGCAGTGGAATTTCAGTGATTGGTTGTGATGTTGCAGTCGGCGTCGCCGTATAGAGCCCTTCCATGGAAATATTATAACTTTGAAGTTAGCAAGCGGTTGGGGAAGTGTG
>JAHDIM010000282.1 GCA_020630805.1 Anaerolineales bacterium | reverse complement strand
CCAAGGTAGGGTGATGCGTCTTGGAAGGTGAGTTCACCGTCTTTGGTGATGTGGATCACAATCCAGTCGTCAGACTGCCCGTGTAACGTGAAACCAGCGACGTTGATGCGGCCCATCGCATAAGCCAGCGTGCCACCCGCATTTGCTTCTTTGATGCCGCCAGTCAGTGGACTTTTACAGCCGACACTAAGTCGATTGGCATTAGAAAAGCCAGTGCCTGCAAATGGCCCTGCTGAAAAGATGAGCGGATTTTCAGGCCCTAAAGGGTCAACCTGTCCAAGGTTGTTTTCAACCATGGTCTTCGCAATTAAGTAGCGACCGCCTTTGATGACCTCTTCGGCCGACATGTCTTTACTCTCAACAGTTTGGGTGCTGAGGTTGATATCTAAATAGCTTCGCATATATAAGAGTCCTTTCACTCGCTCTGTCCACGAAGCGACAGCAATTGATTCGTGATCGTAATCGCTATCGTATTCGTAATCGAGCAGGCTTAGATCGAATTGAGTCTTATCGACTACGAATACGATTACGAACGCGATTACGACTCCGCAAAGAGGTCGTTAGTTTTGATGATCAGATTTTACCAATGAGTATGCGGCGACTTTACTAGCAACACGGGGAATTATCGCGGGAAATGCAATAAAAAAAGCCCGCTGAAACTTCAGCGAGCTTTTGTGCTCCATAGCCTGGACTCGAACCAGGAACCCTGCGGTTAACAGCCGCATGCTCTGCCAATTGAGCTACTATGGATCGGCAAAGAGAATTATAACGATTTTCAAAATCTGATGTCAAGACATTGGTCCAGATTGGATTAAGTTCCATCAAACCAAAAACAAATCTTCTTCTTAATCATCCCTCTATCATTCCACTAATATTTAGGTGATATTCTTGATTGTAAGTTGGACAAATGCCGTTATTTGGTGATGTTGTCTAAAGAAGACCATTGCGATGGTTTGGTAGAATAAAATCAGGTAGTTACTCAGAAAATCTCTGAGGCCATGGGTGAATGCCAACAAGCGATTTACCCCTCAAATACAGGGAAACTTGTGTTTGTTAGCACTAAGCATTAGTGAGCACTAAGTTTTAGTGCAACCGTGGAGACACACACATGAATGAAAACATGCAACGCTTTACGCAACGTGCCCGTCGCGTATTGAGCATGGCCCAAGAAGAAGCTGCGGGGCTCAACCAAGCCTATATTGGTACAGAACATTTGCTGCTTGGTCTCATCCGTGAAGAGGGTGGCGTTGCCGGACGCGTTTTGCGCGATCTTGGCCTTGGTTATGATCGTGTCCAAAGCATTGTCAAACGCCTCAACTCTGACAGTACCCGCACTAGTAACGACAAAATTGAACTCGCGCCAGCAACAAAGCATGTTCTCAAACTTGCTGTAGATGAAGCGCGCCGCATGAGTCACCATTACATCGGCACTGAGCACTTGTTGCTTGGGTTGGTGCGCCAAAATGAAGGCGTCGCCGTCGATGTGTTGCGCAAGGTTGGCATCTCTCCAGAACAGATCCGCCGCCAAACCCGCCGCGTGTTGCAGGAAAACCCGAGTCAACGGAAGTCCAGCAGCCAACAACGCCGCGAACGCAAGAAACCAGAAAAGAAAAAGGAAAAGCAAGCCGCCAACGCTAAATCACCTTTGGTCGATCAGCTCGCAACCGACCTGACCGCTTTAGCCGAAGACGGCAAGCTAGACCCAGTCATTGGGCGTCAAAACGAAATTGAACGCGTGATCCAGATTTTGGCGCGGCGTACCAAGAACAATCCAGCTCTCATTGGGGAGCCAGGGGTTGGGAAGACCGCCATTGTTGAAGGTTTGGCCCAACGCATTGTCTCTGGCGACTGCCCAGAACCATTGCTTGACAAGCGCGTACTGCAACTTGACGTTGGCTCACTGGTCGCTGGAACGATGTATCGTGGTCAGTTTGAAGAACGCCTCAAACGCGTGATTGATGAACTGAAAGAAAGCGAAGCAATTTTGTTCATCGACGAAGTCCACATGCTTGTGGGTGCTGGCTCTGCCGGCTCTTCTGTTGATGCTGCTAACATCTTGAAGCCTGCCTTGGCACGCGGTGAATTGCAAGTCGTCGGTGCGACGACCTTCAATGAATATCGCAAAAACATCGAAGCCGATGCCGCGCTCGAACGTCGTTTCCAACCAATTACGGTTGATGAACCAAACATTGACGAAACCATTCAAATTCTGAAAGGTATTCGCTCACGTTACGAAGATCACCACAAGTTGGCGATCACCGATGAAGCCTTGGAAGCCGCTGCGAATCTGTCCACCCGCTACGTGCCAGATCGCTTCCTGCCAGACAAGGCCATTGACCTCATTGACGAATCAGCGTCACGCGTACGGATGTACAAAAATCCAAACGCTGAAACGCTGCGCGACACCATTCGTGATCTGCGCTCAACGCGCGACAAGCACGCAAGTGCTGTGGAAGAAGCCCGCTACGCTGACGCCGAAGAATTGCGCGAGCAAGAAAATGAATTGGCCGCCAAACTCAATGAAATGCGCACCAACTGGAGCAAAGCCACTGCACCGCGTGTGAATGCGGAAGATATTGCCGAAGTGGTTGCCATGTGGACAGGTGTCCCAGTGACGCAAATTAGCGAAACTGAGTCAGATCGTCTACTCAAGATGGAAGCTGAGTTGCACGAACGCATTGTTGGTCAAAACGAAGCGGTTGAAGCAATTTCTAAGGCAGTCCGCCGCGCCCGCGCTGGGTTGAAAGATCCAAAGCGCCCAGTCGGTTCCTTCATTTTCCTTGGCCCAACGGGCGTCGGGAAGACCGAATTGACCAAAGCGTTGGCAGAATTCCTGTTTGGCTCAGAAGAAAACCTGATCCACATCGATATGTCGGAATTCATGGAACGGCACAGCATGAGTCGCTTGGTGGGTGCCCCTCCAGGATACGTTGGATACGAAGAAGCTGGTCAGCTGACGGAAGCGCTACGCCGTCGCCCGTACTCAGTGGTCGTGTTCGATGAAATTGAAAAGGCACACCCTGAAACGCACAACATGCTGCTGCAGATCATGGAAGAAGGTCACCTGACCGACGCTCGTGGGAAGAAAGTAGACTTCCGCAACGCGATCATCGTGATGACGTCCAACGTTGGCGCAAACGTGATCAAGAAGCAAGCCAACATCGGCTTTGAACTTGCCAAAGACTCTGCTGAACAATTGGACAGCAACTATGACAAGATGAAGAAGAAGCTGAACGAAGCCATGCGCAAGATCTTCCGCCCTGAATTCATCAACCGCGTAGATGCAACCATTGTATTCCGCCCACTGACGCAAGAAGAAATCACGGAAATTGTGGAACTGGAACTGAATAAAGTTTCCGTCCGCTTGGGAGAATACAACCTCTCCTTGCAAGCCACAGAAGCCGCGATCAACTATCTTGGTGAAGAAGGTTACGACCCAGACTACGGTGCCCGCCCGCTGCGCCGCGTCATCCAAGACCAAGTTGAGGATGAACTCTCTGACGCGCTGCTGGCCAATCCAGTTGACGGCGGCATTGTCCGCGTGGACTACTCCGCCGACGATGGCATCATGATTGAGATTGAAGCCACGGAAGCCGACGAAGACGCTTCAGAAGCAGAAGAAATGGCCCCTGCCTAACGGCACACTACAGACTTGAGACTACGAAACGCCCTGTGAATGCAGGGCGTTTTTGATTTAAGACACTCAGCGCCTAGTAGTCCGCTTACTTCGCCGGATGTCCCCCTTGGCGCGTAGAGAATAGCGGAATTTTACAAGCAATTTACAACTGAGCTACAGCACGCTTACATTGAATATCTAATATTCAGGGCATAAGGACTGAGGCCGTAGAGCTTGGATAAAGACAGACAACGTAGTGGTTAACGTTGATGCTGACTGTCTCTCTATCTCTACAACGGGAGAGTTGCTCAATACCTTGAACATGCTCACCGTTTCCCCTCAACATTTGTTCACACACTCGCCCTGCCTACGCTGTTAGGTGCGGCGCAATGAAAGACTTTGTAAGCCTTTTCAGGAGAAAAATCGTATGAAACCAATTCGCGTTGCCCTACTCTGCTTAATCGTGGCGATAGGCATTGTAATCCCCCAAGCACAATTGAGCGCCAATGAAAATAACCCTTTCACTGATGGTCATCCTGACCTTGTAGAAGCACCACGACTCCCGACCCAGACTGCGGAAGGCGGCTGGCGTGGCATCTTTCGGATCAATTGTGATTTCTCTCACAGTTCTTACAACGATCCAATTGTCTTTCCAAATCAGGAAAATGCCGCCCATCTGCATCGCTTCTATGGCGCTGAAGGTGTAGATCATGCGACTAATTTTGGGTCACTGCTTTCTGCGCAATACTCAACCTGTCAGGGGAACACCTTAAATCTGAGTTCCTACTGGGTTCCTGCGCTCCTCGCGCCAGAATATGATCGACGCACTCGGACACAGGTCATTGATGAGAATGGCGAGCCAGCTTGGAAGGTCGTGCCAGCAGTTGTAGGCGACGCAAAAACTTCTCACGAGGTTTTCTACTACTCTGCCGGCGTGGATGATCTAGACTCTATTCAGCCGATACCAGACGGGCTAATGATGGTTGCTGGTACTGCCAGCACGATGCCTGGACAAGAACAAGACAGTTCTGTTGTCCGTTGGCATTGTCAAAGTTGGCAATCCAATGATGCTAACAATCCGCGCTGGAGTGCCGATATTCCCGTCTGCTTTGCGCCAGACCGCCTACGGATGGATATATTCTTTCCAAGTTGCTGGGACGGGGTAAACCTTGACTCATGGGATCACAAAAGCCACATGGCCTACCCAGAACGGATTGACCGAGAAGTACAATGCCCTTCTAGTCACCCCGTTCCAATCGTTCGGGTGAGCTACCATTATGCCTTTGGTGTAACGCCGCAGTACACCCATCCTGACAAACGATCGACTGAAGGTTGGCGACTGTCATCAGATATGTACGACACAGAC
>JAHDIM010000281.1 GCA_020630805.1 Anaerolineales bacterium | reverse complement strand
GCCAACGCACGCTTAGTTACAGAAATACTGCTGCTAGATTTGCCTTACTGGCGCTAGGCACTGGCTTTACAAGGGGGCGTGGGCAACGCGCCACATATACCAACAGCCGAGCGACCGCCATGGCTCCCACGCGCTGGCATGTTGCTGCATGACCGTTGGCGTTGGCAATGTTTCCAATTGATAAAAGCGTTGCATGCCTTTGCGAATGCCTAAATCTCCAACTGCCAAAATATTTGGCCGCCCCAGCGTAGACATCAGAAATATATCCACGGTCCATTGCCCAATGCCCTTGATGGCAGTGAGCTTTTTACTGATTTCGGCGTCTGATAACATTGGTAGTTGAGCAGTTTCAATGCTGCCATTGGTAAAGGCTGTATTGAGGTTTTTGAGGTACAGCGCTTTGCTATTGGAAAGTCCAACGCTCCGAAGGGTGCTGTGCTCTGTTTCTAAAAGCTGAGTAGCTGTGGGAAACGTGCCGTTATACAGCCCAATAAATCGGTTGTAGATTGTGCCGGCAGCTTTGCCACTCAACTGTTGATAAATAATTGCGCGGCTTAGGGCTTGTAGATAGTTGGCATGTGGTTGCCATTCAGGTGTCCCATGTTCGGCGGCTAGGGCTGCGAATCGCGTATCAACTTGGCTAAGATGGGCTAACGCTTCAGAAAAATCCATTAGGAACTGGGCCTTTTACTCTTAATAATTGCGTCGTTATACGCACCACGTAGTCTGTAATGTTTTCACAGCGATCTCAATATCAATCTAATCGAATTTCGTTTTCAACGATTTTTCTATCACTCATTTTGCTTGCTGCGCTAGGTGGCGGTGCTTATTATGCGTTGAACTTAACGCCGCCGCCACAAATTGTAGCGCATTGGCCTGAAGGCGATGCACAGAATGTTTCACCCAGAACCGCAATCGAAATTACTTTTGATCAACCAATGGATCAGGGGTCTGTGCAGAATAATATTCTCATTACTCCGCTGGTTAAGGGCGATTTTGTCTGGTTGGATGAGGTAACTTTTCGCTTTGAACCCGCTGAAAAATGGGCGGGCTTGATCACCGTTGAACTGCTTGCCGATGCCCAAAGCCTAGCCGGCGCTGCGTTGCAAGCTGGGGCAACTTGGCAATTTTCTACCCATCAACCCCGGATCGCTTATATTGATACCTTTTCTTCTAATCGGGAGCCGGGCGATGTTTGGTCGGTGCTACTAGATGGTACGGATCCGCAACAATTGACAGATGAGGCTGAAGGCGTGTTGGCATTTGGAGTGCATCCATCTGGTGAACGGCTTGTGTATAGCGTAACTGGCCTAGGCAATGCCACGCAGATAAAAGAAATCAATCTCAATACAAGCGTTGTCGAACTGATTCAAGAGTGTGTAGATGCTTTCTGTACTAACCCTAGCTACTCACCAAATGGAGATTGGATTGCCTTTGAGCGGCAGGCGGCAGACGGCGCAACCAACGCTGCGTCTAGCGTAGTGTTGCTGGAATTGGCCAATCGGCAGTTGCGTGATTTGCCATTTACGGCAGAAGATTTTACCCAGACGCCTGTTTGGTTAGATAGCGATCGTTTGGCATTTATCAATTTACAGCGCCGTGAAATTGGCTGGTACAGCATTGCCGAAAATAGGTTGACGTATGTGCCAGATCTGGCTTTAGAAATGGGCAGTTGGTCGCCAGATGGGTTATGGGTTGTGTTTCCAGAGGTTGTTTTAGATGAAGCTGATTTGCCGGAGCTGGTGGCAACGCCAACCGCACTAGTTGCAGCCCAAGAGCCTACCGCAGATGCAGTTGCACCAACGCCTACAACGCAAGCCTTTGTTACCGCAGAGGATGTGGTCAAAACGTATTTGCTGCGCCGTAACGTGCTTACGAATGAAGTGTTGGCAATTTCAAAATCAGAATTTGTAGAAGATACGGAGCCAGTATTCTCATGGACTGGCGACCGGATTGCGTTTGCGCGCAAGTTTGTTGAGAATGATGTGTGGACGCCCGGGCGGCAACTGTGGGTGATGAATGGTGATGGCAGCGGTGCGGAACAGCTCACTGATGAGCCGATCTTCAATCACGCTAACTTTTTGTGGACACCGGACGATCAGACGATTGTGTTTTTGCGCTTCAATGTAACCGTTGCAACCGCTGCGCCAGAAATTTGGGCGATTGATCGCGACGGTGAAAATCTACGGCAGTTGGCGCGTGGGGCGTTTAGTCCCGCGTGGGTTCCGTAGCGTTTGGGGTTAGCGACAGTCGTAAATGTCGGTAACTTTTTCTGAAACGCTACCCGTTTCAATGCCATAGAATGGCCCGCTGACGCTGTCAATCAACGTACAGTTGGCGAGCACATGATCCTTCAAAAAGATATGCATTGAGTGTGATGGCGGCACCCAAGAGGCTAAATCTTCATCAAGTAAGACAATTTCGATGCCCCAATCGGCTAACGTTTCAGCCATGATGTCATCATAGATTTGCAATTCAGAGAGTTGGAAGTCGTACACAAAATTCCCCTCATTGAACGCCCACCACCAAGTGCCTTCGCCCATAATGAGCGTGTCTGCGGGAACTGCGGCAATTAAGTCTGCTGAGTATTGATCAAAATCAATGACGCGGTTTGCAGCACCTAGTTTTATAGAGCCGTAGATAAAAACAGCGATTATCGGGAATACTAAGCCGGTAAAGAGCACTGGCCGCCACTCTGGCCAGCGTCTGCTGATTCCCATCGCGATTGTAAACAACCCAAAGCTAATAAAAATGCTAAAGACGGATAACATATCCACGCTGTGTAACAAGTTGCGGTAAGGGAAGAACAAGCTTTGCCACATGGCAAACGCCCAGCCTAGCAAAATGATTTTGTAATTGTATTTCGCAAAAATCGCGTAAATCAGGCCGATGGCAGCCAAAGCAACTTCAACACCACCAATGGCTGAATGCTGAATAAAGCCCTTAACAAGCATCAATTGTGTGCGGGAGAAATAGAGCGACAGGCCGGATTCTTTTTCGACTTGCCCAGACCCAAATAAGATCAGCCAGTTTTCAAGTGATGGGTCATCATTGGTCCATAGTTGCAGCAGGACCCAGCCAACCATGCCAATGATAGCGCCCAGGCTGTAGCCTATGAATAGCTGGCGATCACGATTTTTGTAAACGGTGTAGAGAATGACTAATCCCACAAAAATTGCGGTGTGGGCGGCCATAATGTAGATGGCAATTGTGGCCCAAGCGCTAAGCCCCAGCAGCAGTCCTTTCTTAAAAGTAGGTGCGTCTAAAATGTGTAACAGGATTAGAATCTGCAGAATAGTAAATGCACTTACCCACGGTTCTGGCCGTACTAAGTGGCTAATTTGCAACGCCCGGATAGAGAACAAATACAGCGCAAATGTACTGATTGCAATTGCGTTGTTGGTCATCTTCTTTGTAACAAAGTACAGCGCTATTGCCCCAGCCAATTGACCCGCAACGCCAAATAATCGCGCGACTTGTAGAGAAGGCCCAAAGAACTTGAATAAGGCGCTTAGCCCCAGCACATAGCCCTGCGCCACGTGCACAATCCCATCCTGATGCCCAGTGGAGGCAATGAACGTATTGTGCATGCGGCCTGTTTCTACGAAACTCCACGCCATAGACCCAAACCACGCATCATCCGATGTTGGCGTTGGGTACGTCATGACAGACGGCAAATTCACAACCAGCCACACTAACGTGATTAGCGTAAGCGCTAGCGTTGTGCTGTTGCGTGGTAAACGATTTAAGAATTGAGCGGGCTGGGAATGCATAACGTGCCTGATAAATGCTGCTGGCCGTTTTATGCGGCCAGCAGTTTGGAATTTATCCTTCTCTGAAGTCGTGCTCTGCGGTCGGTTTATTTTGCAATGCGGCTTCTATTTGGGCCATCACATCAGCATCAAGCTGCTTAGAAATCTCTAGTGACTTCATATTTTCTGTCACTTGGCTTGCGCGTGACGCACCAGTAATCACAGTGCTGACATTTGGATTCTTCAAACACCAAGCGAGTGCCAATTGCGCTAATGAACAGCCTAAGTCGGCTGCGATCGGGGCAAGGCGCTTTACTTTCTCAATCGCGTCTTGGCCTTCTTGGCCTTCAAAGCGTTCGCGCAGCCATTCATAGCCTGGTTCTGCGGCGCGCGATTGTTCAGGAATGCCGTCATTGTATTTGCCGGTGAGCAATCCGCTAGCAAGCGGGCTCCAAATGGTGGTGCCAAGCCCAATTTGAGAATATAGGCGGGCGTATTCCACTTCAAAACGCTCACGGTGCAACATGTTGTATTGGGGTTGCTCCATTAATGGCCCAATTAGACCGAGTTCTTTTGCAACGCTGTGGGCTTCCATAATTTGTACGGCAGACCATTCGCTAGTGCCCCAGTAAAAGATTTTGCCTTGTTCGATGAGGGTGTTCATCGTGCGGACGGTTTCTTCAACTGGCGTATGCAGGTCTGGGCGGTGGCAGAATAGCAAATCGACATAGTCCATCTGCAGGCGCTTTAATGCGGCATCGGTGCCTTCCATGATGTGCTTACGCGATAGGCCTTTGTCGTTTGGCCCCTTACCACCCCAAAAAATCTTTGTAGAGATAACTAGGTCAGATCGCTTCCAGCCTGCTTGTTTAATAACGTTGCCCATGACCGTTTCTGCTTTGCCATTGGCATAGACTTCGGCGTTATCAAAGAAGTTGACGCCGTTGTCATAGGCTTCGGTCATACATTCGTAAGCAATGTTTTCACCGACTTGCTCTCCGTAAGTAACCCAAGCGCCTAAAGAAAGCGCTGATACCTTCAACCCAGACCGACCAAGATAACGATATTCCATTTGCTGCAATGCTCCGTAAGTTTATAGTTTGGTGTCTTGGCGTATATTGCCAAAGCGCTTCAAATTATAACGTTGTCTATTCAACTTGGAGCGGTTATTCATCCAGTGCCAATAGTCGCATGTTATCCACAGGTGTGGAAAAGTATTCTTATGCTGGGGCAGCGACAGAACAAC
>JAHDIM010000280.1 GCA_020630805.1 Anaerolineales bacterium | reverse complement strand
ATCCAATTTCAATTACACCGTCACAAGAACTTGAATCTACCTACACCTCTGGCGTGTACCCAAAGCGGGATTTGACAATTGTCAAAGGTAAAGGTGCCAAAGTTTGGGACGAAGAAGGTCGTGAATACTTTGACTGCGTAGCAGGGATTGCAGTTGCTGTCTTGGGCCATGCCAATCCGATTATTGTTGAGGCGCTCACGAAGCAAGCGGAAACGCTCATCACCTGTCCGGGCATTTTTCACAACGACAAGCGGGCGCAATTGCTGGAAAAGCTGGTTGAAGTGACTCCTGCAAGTTTGACCAGAGGCTATTTGTCGAATTCAGGCGCTGAAGCAGTTGAAGCTGCGCTCAAATTTGCGCGCTTGGCAACTGGCCGCACGCAAGTCATCAGCACCATGCGCGGGTTTCACGGGCGCACGATGGGTGCCTTGTCATTGACGGGCAATCCGAAATATCAGAAGCCATTCAAGCCGTTGGTACCAGACACGATGCAAGTGCCATACAACAAGCTTGAAAAGCTGGAAGCCGCCATTTCAGATCAAACTGCGGCCGTTGTGATTGAAGTTATCCAAGGTGAAGGCGGCGTCCGTCCTGCGGATCAAGCTTACATCGATGGCGTCAAAGCGTTGTGCAAAGAAAACGGCGCGTTGCTGATTATTGATGAAATCCAAACAGGCTTTGGCCGCACCGGCAAATTCTTTGCGTGTGAACACTACGATCTTGAACCAGACATCATGTGCTTGGCAAAGGCGCTCGGAGGCGGGCTGCCGATTGGAGCCACGATGATTTCTGAAGCTGTCGCTGAAAAGCTGCATCCTGGCGCACATGGGACAACCTTTGGTGGCAACCCATTAGTTTGTGCGGTGTCACTGGCTGTCATCAACGCTATTCAAGAACAAGACCTGACTGCACATGCCGCCGAGATGGGCGCCTATGCCCAACACAAGATCAACGCTGCCGAAATCGAGATGGTCCGCGAAGTGCGCGGGAAAGGCATGATCATTGGGATCGAGCTCAAGCAAAAGGTCTATCCTACCTTGGTCGAATTACAACAGCGCGGCGTCTTATGCGTCCCTGCTGGGGTGACCACCTTGCGTTTGGTCCCGCCATTAGTGATGACAAAAGATGAGCTAGACAGTGTACTAGACATCATCATTTCGGTATTAGACAGCTAGTTTTCGCTCAAATCGCGTACACTATCCCTATGGGATATTATCAGCAAAATGGCTACGCGGAGCCGGAGCCACCTTCTAATCGACGTCTAATTCGCTGGTTAGCCATTGCAATTTCGTTCGCCGCAATTCTAAGTTGCATTGCGGTGGTCTTTATTTGGCTGCGTACGCTAGAACCTGAAGAAGATCCAGGCGGCTTGGATGCATTGATCTCACAAATCACCACCCAGACAGCGCAAGCGGAAGTTGAACCGATTCTCGCGCCAGACACAGAGCCAGCGCCAAGCGCAACGCCCGTTCTCGCCGGAGTAGCAACAGCAACCGAGCCAAGTGAGCAAGACCTCCCAACACGGATCAATACTCAGATTGCAACGGCAACGGTGACACCATTTGCGCAAGAGCCAACAGAAACTCAGTTTGTACCGCCCACGCACACGGTTGCGCCAACCGTGACCAATACTCCTGATGTTGCACCGACGGCATTGGTCGCAATTTTGCCCGGCAACAATAGTACAGTGAGTGCCAAAGATTCGGATGATCTTACAAGCAAAGCAGCGCCAGTCGGGATTACAATCGATGGGCAGTTTTATGAGTGGCCGGGACTGATTGGTGTAACCACGCCATTCCAAATTGCGGGCACGCAGAAACCAGCCAACAATTCTGATATAGGTAGCGCAGCCTACATGTTGTGGGACGCCAACTACCTGTATCTCAAGATTGAAGTGATTGATGACGTTGTTGTACAAGTCAATAACAACAACGAAATTTACAACGGGGACAGCATCGAGATTGATTTTGATCTTGATCTGCTCGGCGACAAAGATACCAAAAGCAATGCTGATGATTTCATGATCATTGCGACTGCTGGCGATTTTGGCGGCATTGGTCCACGCGCGTTACGCTATGAAGGCGCATTCACTGGCGACAATGCCAAAGAATTTGGTCACAACATTTTTATTGCAGCGTCCAAAACGGCTATGGGATACCAAATTGAACTCGCCATTCCATGGACAGACCTAGGTGGGACTAGTCCGAACAATGGAACCGAGATTGGGTACGCCCTAACACTCAACGATGTGGATACCTACGGCAGCACCGTTGTCGAGACTGTCTTATCAAACGCATCTGACCGAGAACGAAGAGAGCCTCAGACTTGGGGCACACTTACATTTGAGAATTAGTTGGATAGTTAGTAAGTTTGCTGGTTGGTTAGTCCTTGCATAGGTCACAGCACTAGCCAACTAACAAACTAGCAAGCCAACCCACTAACAAACTAACCTATGTCATTAGATAAATTTTCTATTATTGAAAGCACCTTGCGCGAAGGCGAACAATTTGTCGGCGCAGACTTTTCAACCGCAGACAAAGTTGAAATTGCAGAAGCGCTGGACGATTTCGGCGTTGAATATATTGAGTTGACCTCACCCCTTGCATCGCCAAAATCGAAAGAAGACTGCGAAACAATTGCCAGTCTTGGGCTAAATGCCAAGGTATTGACCCATATTCGCTGTCACAAAACCGATGCTCAAATGGCACTGGACACTGGTGTAGATGGTCTAGATGTTGTCATCGGCACGTCTTCATACTTACGCAAGTTCAGCCATGGCAAAAGCATCGATGAAATCATCGATCTGGCGCAAGACGTGATGTCCTTCATCCGTGAACAAGCGCCGGATGTGGAATTACGCTTCTCAACTGAAGACTCCTTCCGCAGTTCAACCGCAGACTTGCTGCGCGTGTATTTGGCAATTGATCATCTGAATTTGGTCAATCGCTTTGGCGTTGCGGACACTGTGGGCGTTGCGACTCCAAATCAGGTTTACCAGCTAGTTCACACCTTGCGTCGTCTGACCGATGCTGACATTGAATTCCACGGTCACAATGACACAGGCTGTGCAATTGCCAACGCCTACTCAGCCCTCAATGCTGGTGCGACTCACATTGATACCACCGTGCTCGGGATCGGCGAACGTAACGGCATCACCGCATTGGAAGGCTTCGTCGCGCGGATGTATGCCTATGACAAAGAGGCAGTCATGGCAAAGTATCAGCTCGACAAACTGCGCGACCTAGACAACATCGTCGCGCGCAAAGTTGGCATTGGCGTGCCCTTCAATCACTTTGTAACCGGCATGACCGCCTTCACCCACAAAGCTGGGATTCACGCCAAGGCGGTGCTGAACAACCCGGAAACCTACGAGATTCTCAACCCAGCAGATTTTGGCATGACGCGCTACATCTCCATTGCGCACAAACTGACGGGCTGGAACGCAGTCAAAGATCGCTCTCAACAGCTCGGGCTTGAACTTTCAGACGCAAAACTGCGTGAAATCGCGGAGCACATCAAAGAAGTCGCCGACCACAAGCGTCTCACCTTGAGTGATGTTGACCTGATCCTCTTCCGCTGGGCCAAGCCAGAAATGAAAGAAGCCACCATCAAAAAATACCTCGCCGAACTCAACGTCTAAGAACCGCCCACAAAGAGCACGAAGGACACTAAGAAAAATTCTTCGTGCACCTTCGTGATTCTTAGTGGGCAGTTTTATTTCATGAACTACACATTTGCTCAAAAAGCCATTGCCCGTGCTGCGGGGTTGGACACGGTCGAAGTTGGCCAAGTGGTCGATGTGCGGCCTGACCGCGTGCTCTCGCACGACAACACCGCCCCAATTTCGCGGGTGTATGCCAAGTTTGGGCAGGAACATATTCCAAATCCTGAGCGGCTAGTCATTACGTTAGACCACGCTGCGCCGCCGCCAACTCCCGCGCACGCCAAAAATCATACTGATATTCGCGCCTTTGTGAAGCACCACGGTGTGGAACATTTCTTTGAAGTTGGCCGTGGGATTTGTCACCAAGTGCATTCCGAAGAAGCGCTGATTCTGCCGGGGCAAATGATTTTGGGCTCTGACAGTCATACGCCACACTTTGGCTGGCTCGGCGCATTCGGCGCTGGGATTGGCCGTTCAGAAGTGGCCGTGGTTTGGGCAACACAAGAACTTTGGTTACGCGTTCCTGAAACCGTCAAGATTACGCTGACTGGGCAACTTTCACCATATGTGACAGCTAAAGATGCTGCCTTGCACATCATTGGCAAGGTTGGCGCAGACGGTGCGTTGTATCAAGCGGTTGAATTTGCCGGTGACGGCATTGCCTCACTTTCCATCGATAGCCGCATGGTGCTGCCAAACATGATGGCTGAATTCGGCGCAAAATCTGCATATATGCCGCCCGATGAAACGGTCTTCAACTATCTAGCGCCCCGCTTGGCACGGCGCACTGGGATGTCTATTACCAACGCCCAAGCTGCAGTTCGTGAAAACGTTTTGTTACCAGACGCTGGCGCAAGCTACAGTGCGGAATATGAAATCAATCTTTCGGAACTAGAGCCGCTGATCGCGTTGCCACACAAAGTTGAAAACGTGCGCCCGATTAGCGAAGTGGTCGATGTTGCCGTCGATCAAGCAGTGATTGGCACCTGTACCAATGGGCGTTTAGAAGACATCGCTGCGGCTGCCAAGATTGTGCGTGGCAAGCGCGTCAATCCAAGTACGCGCTTTATCATCGTGCCGGCTTCTAGCGAAGTGATGCAAGATGCGACCAACGCCGGTTATGTTGCAGATTTGATCAATGCCGGCGCGATTTTTGGCCCTCCAGGCTGTGGCCCATGTATGGGCAATCATCTTGGCGTATTGGGACCAGAAGAGGTCTGTATTTCCAGCGCCAACCGTAATTTTCGGGGCCGTATGGGCGAACCAAGTGCGTTTGTGTATTTGAGTAGCCCTGAAGTGGTTGCAGCGAGTGCACTGACTGGAAAAATTACTGATCCAAGAAGAGTAATGAGT
>JAHDIM010000028.1:21211-29467 GCA_020630805.1 Anaerolineales bacterium | reverse complement strand
ATTACGCATTACGCATTACGCATTACGCATTACGCATTACGCATTACGCATTACTTATGCCTCCTTGGCGACTCATCATCGAACCACACCCACTTGACGGCGCAACCAACATGGCGCGCGACGAAGCTATTTTGCGCAGCATTGCTATTGGCGAAGCGTTACCTACGCTTCGGTTTTATCAATGGCAGCCGGCCTGTCTGTCGCTTGGACGTGGTCAAAAAGCAAGCGATGTCGATTTTGATCGCATTACCCAGCATGGTTGGACAGTCGTTCGGCGTCCCAGCGGCGGGCGGGCGATTCTGCACACTGACGAATTGACATATTCAATCTGTGCGCCAGATGACCATCCCGTGATGGCCGGTGGCATCACGCCAAGCTATCGTCGGATTAGTGCTGGCCTGATGTTAGCGTTGGATCGATTAGGCGCAGACGTCCAAAATGACAGCGTTGCCGATGGCCAGAAACTGCGCAATGCACCACCCGTTTGCTTTGAAGTTCCGTCCAATTATGAAATTACCTTTGCAGACAAGAAACTCATCGGGAGTGCGCAAATGCGGCGGAAAGGTGTGGTGCTCCAACACGGAACCTTGCCGCTAGAGGGCGACATTGCTCGGATTTGTGATGCTTTGGGCTATGCCACAGAGGCAGAGCGTGATGCTGCGAAAGTTCAAGTTGCTGCGCGGGCCTGCACTTTGGAAACGGCATTAGGCCGTGTTATTACATTTAGCGACGCCGCAACAGCAATGGCCGAAGCGCTTAGCGAAACGCTGGCGCTGGATCTAACCGCTGGTGAATACTCGGCTGCGGAATTGGACGACGCGCAAGTCCAGTTCGATACCGTCTATGCCTCAGATGCCCATACGCATCGATTGTAAATTCCGTTGACACTCCGGCTTTCTAAATCTCCGTTTTCAAAATCCATCTTTTGGATTGCCTTTGCAGTCTTAGCAATTTGGCACGTTTGGGGCTTGTTACGTTATCCATCCATGACGTGTGATGAAACGTTTTATATCGAGTCCGCAGTGCAATATACGCGCTCGTTTGGCCCAAGCGTTTGGCCGCAGCAAAACAACTTCTTCTTTTTGCCACATGGCCGTTTGTACTGGCTGATCTTAGGCAGTTTAGGTCTCTTACTTGGCCCCTCCATTGCGGTCAGCCGGTTTGTCTCGTTACTTGCAATTTTGCTTTTGACGTTAGGGACGCGGCAACTTGCGCTGCGCTATAGCGATGAGTGGGTTGCGAATTGGAGTGCGATCTTGGTCATCACGGCTTGGTCTGTCCTGCATGCCGGACACCTTGGGCGCCCAGACATTGTGGCGGCAGCAAGCGTGGTTTGGTCAGCGGTGCTGATTGTGACGGCCAGTCGCAAACGTTCGCGGCTGATGCTGTTGCTGAGTGGTTTCGCGCTGATAATGCAGCTGGATCTTCATCTCAACGCGTTGCATTTTGTACTGCCGCTCTTGATTTTGGCCGGTTGGGAATTAGGGCGTGCGCATCTGAAAGATGGCTTGTGGATTTTAGTTGGCGCCGCCGCTGCCGGATTTATTCTGATTGCGCTGCATGCACCCAGCTACTTTGGTGCAGCAGGGACAGTCCTTGGAGACGATGCGCCTACAACAGCGCAAGGCAATCTGCTGCTCTTAGCATTGTCGTCGCTCGTGCGTTTCTGGCGCATTTACTACCTTTGGCAATTGCCTTACCTGTCTCTAATCACTGGTAGTCTGCTGCTGACAGGTTTTACGCTTGGCTGGCTGGCAAACCTCAACTTTGTGCGCAAGCTCAATATGGTATCGCTGGTGGCGTTCATTACGTTTGGGCTTATCAATCAAGAGTATCAGTTGCTGGGCTATGCCACGCTATGGTTACCGTTCCTGACCATTAGCGGTGTGGCAACGTGGCGCTGGCTGCTTGGTCGTTTTCAAGTTGCGAGCCTTACCTTGGCCGATGTCTATGTAATTGGCGTTGCGATAGCGTTCTTTGGCGTTGGATTACTTCTCACCGTACGCGGGCAATATGGCGCGTTGCGCGCATTTGCGCAAGCTTTTGAAGAACAACTGCCGGAGGGGGCCGTTGTTCTGGCTGCCCCCTATTGGGACTATGTGCTTCCGGCTCATGTTGTTGTTGCTGATGAGCATAACCTTCACCCATTTGGCACCAATCGCTATTGGAATGGCGCGCCTGACAATGAGGATGTTACTGCTGCTGTCAATCGGGCAGATGTGCCAGCGCCCATTGTGGAACTTGCGCCAGATTACATCATTGATGATGGCGTGGTGGGATGTCTAACCTTGCCAGACGCCACCTCGACGCAAATTTCAGACTATATTGCCGACCGCTGTGAATTTGTCACAGAAGCATTTATCCCTTCTACAGACGTGAGCCGAACGCACACGTTGTATGCTTGTCGGTAAGCTATAAAACGAAAAGCTTACATGGGCTTCGGGTGTGCGACCTCGGAGTGGTCTAGCAGTAACGTCTTCCCCTCTTTCGGATGATAGAAAACGCGCTGGGTTGGGTAAGCAAAATCCATGTCATTGCGTTCAGCAAAGGTATGCAAAATGTCTTCCCAGATTTGTTGTTCAATCATGCGCCGTTGTCTTGGCTTACACAACAAACGTAGGGTAAGTCGGACGCCACTTGCCTCTACTTTTGTAAACACAATGGGAGCCATGTTTGGCATGCGAATATTTGCCTTGCGTGCTTTCGTGCGTAACTCTTCCAATTCTTCTTCGCTTGCTTGAATAGAGTATTTTTTGCTCAACTCTTCCATCAATGTTTTTGCGGCGACCCAGTCACTTTCGAACGTAACTTCTACTGGGATTTCATGCCAGATATAGGGTACGCCTGCAGAGTAATTTGCGAGCGTCTGGCTGAAGACCAAGCGATTCGGTACGCGCAGAATTCTGCCTGTGCTGTGATCGGCCTCGACCCAATTCCGAATTTCAAGCACATTGAAATGGAAAAAACTTTGATCAATGACATCGCCGGCATCTTCAGCAATTTGAATTCGATCTCCAACTTTGAAAGGCCTTGAAATGGTGATGTAGATCCAGGCAATGAAATTGGTTATTGGATCTTGTAGTGCAATGGCAATACCAGCAGAAAGGAGCCCAAAGTATGTCGACAAAAACCTTAGTGCGCTTTCTGACATCCAAACGGCTGCAATCGCAAAAAAGCCAACTAACAAGAGTAAGAGATTGATTGTTCTTCGCCAACTATAACTTTGAGAAAAGTCTTCGACGCGGTCAAGGATAAATTGCTGCGTTACTCTCCGGAGCCCCCAAATACCACTCAGGATGAGTAGTGTGGTGGCTATATTCCAAATAACGCCAGCGTAAGTACTATAAAACCCCAAAATCTGTTCAGTAACAATCACTGAATTCACGTTTGCCTATGCTTTTTTTGATCTTGGTTTTGTACCAGGATCCGTCACTAGGAAGGCAATTGCGCCTAAGACAGGGATTGTCAGAATAATGAATAACCACAACAGGCGTTGAGATGTTGTGAGCCATCGCATTCGGATCTCAAGGAGCGCGATTACTGTTAGGCCAAGCGTAAGTACGACGACAATGACTGCCATACCAAGTGTAAAAATGGACATAAAGAATTTTCCTTACAGGTCTATGTCATGACCGCTATATAAGCGGATAAAGGCAAGCTGTAGAGACTTGCCCGCTAAATGTCAAAAGAATATTTCATCTGCCTAGCCAGCGAAAGCGACATTTAATGGACTTTGATTAATGTCTTGATCTGGTATTTGACGGCGTTGTATTGCGTCATTTGACGTAGTTGAATTCGGCGTTTTGCTAGTCGTGGTTTATGTGTCAATTTTCTAAACTAATTGAAGATTGCGCTGCCCCAATGTAGGCGCGTGCAAGCTCCTTTCGGGAAGTAGGTTGCTAGCTGGGTGCTCATTGATTTACCGTTGCGCCTCTTTCCTCACTATCATTTGTCGTGACGGTGAGTAGCCATGACTTCCCGGAAGGTCCAAATTGAAATTGCAGCGATAGGAATCGAAAATGCTTAACAACATACTTGTTCCCTTAGATGGGTCTGTTTGGGCGGAAACTGCGCTACAAGTTGCTCAAAAAATTGCAAAAAATACGACTTCGTTGGTTTTGGTCAATGCAATTGAAGAGTCTTTTCTTGAACTCGAAATTGGACATGAGGCGGAAAAGCAGCAAGTGACTGAAAAATCAAAATATTTGCAGAGTGTGTTGCTCAAATTGAGCACTGTCTCAACCAAATTGGCTGCCCAAATTCGGCGTGGATCAGCGGCTGCTGTCATTTTGCAGACCGCAAAGGAAAAGAAAGCCGATTTGATTGTAATGACTAGGCATACGCATAGTTATTGGTCAAAATCCATATTTGGGAGCGTGACTAAGCGTGTGTTGCGTAACAGTGAATGTCCAGTGCTAGTTTTGCGTGACCACATTGAAGTCACGCGGATTCTTGTGCCGTTGGATCAGTCCTATAGAGCGGAGGCAATCTTGCCATTGGTGAAAGCGTTGGCACAGCGCACACAGGCTGAAATTGTCTTAGCTCATGTGTCACGGGAGCCATCGCTGTTCGAATCCATTGCAAAAAAGGACGATGCCAACAATGATCTCGCAGTCACTGGGCGACTACGCGCGGGTACGGAACAGGTCTATTTGCAGCGCATTGCGAAAAAGTATGGTGTAGAAGGCAATGTCAAATATGTATGCATGACAGGGCCAACTGCATTAACAATTGCGAGTATTGCCGACGAATTAGACTGTGACATTATTGCGATGAGCACACATGGTGAGGGCGGTGATATGCGCTGGCGCTTTGGGCACGTCACCGAACACGTAATGAGACTTTCTGATAAATCTTTTCTAATTGCACGTCCGCAATTAGTAGCCACTGTTAAGGATGGTGCCGTGATTTGGCAAACAACACGTGTAAATTACCCGCTAGCTGCGGTTGGCGTTGACCATAGCTATGGCATCTGATCAAAAACTGCTTATTGGATCACAAGAATGGTGCAATTTCCCAACGTTAGGCATCCCAGCTATCAAGGCGCGCGTTGACTCGGGCGCAAAAACATCTGCCATCCATGCGTTCAACATTAGCCCGTTTCGGCGTAACAATGAAGCTTGGGTGAGTTTTGAAGTTCATCCGCTCCAGAATAACCGACGGACCGCAGTGCGTTGTGAAAGTCGGGTTGTAGATCGAAGAAAGATCAAGAACACGAGTGGTGTTTCAGAATCCCGCTATGTTATTCGAGTTCCGATGCGGTTTGGCGAGCAAGAGTGGGATGTAGAGATTAGTTTGACGAACCGAGACTCGATGGGCTACCGCTTCTTATTGGGTCGCCAAGCGATGCTAGGGCGTGTTGTAGTGGACCCCGAATTGAAATTCTCGATGGGTGGTCTGAGCGCGGCGCAACTGTCAGAAATCTATTATGAGCCGGAACGGGTGCAAAGTGGCTTGCGGATTGGTTTGTTGGCAACTAACGAAAACTTATATAGCAATCGTCGATTAATGGAAGCTGCTTGGCAACGTGGACACGATGTGCGTTTTTTGAACATTGCCCAGTGCTACATGAAGCTACACGCAACTGACCCCGAAATTTATTATCGCGGCGGTGCTGGGCAAAGCGACTTAGATGGTGTCATCACCCGTATTCGTCCGAGCATGACCTACTATGGCTGCGCGATTACGCGTCAGTTTGAAAGTATGGGCGTGAAGACAATCAATTCATCAGAGGCAATTACGCAATCGCGCGATAAGTTGCTGTCTTATCAGATCTTGATTAAGCATGGCATTGAAATCCCAACGACTGGGTTTGGGAATTCTCCAATCGATACTAACGCGTTGATTGACATTGTGGATGGCGCACCGTTGATTGTTAAGTTACTAGAAGGGACGCAAGGGCGTGGTGTTGTATTGGCCGAAACGCGAAAAGCCGCTGAAAGCTTGATTAATGCGTTCAAAACGCTGAAGGCAAATTTGCTAGTTCAACAGTTTGTCAAAGAAGCAAATGGGAAAGATTTGCGCTGTTTTGTGATTGACGGCAAAGTGGTTGCCTCCATTGAACGGACGGCTGCACCAGGTGAGTTTCGGGCCAACATTCACAGAGGGGCGACTGCAGCTGTGGTACGGATTACTGCCGCAGAACGGGCGCTGGCGGTAAAAGCGGCAAAAACGCTAGGATTACGGATAGCTGGTGTTGACCTAATCCGTTCAAAGAACGGGCCGCTGCTGCTAGAAGTCAATTCTTCTCCCGGTTTGGAAGGGATAGAGGCGGCTACAGGCAAAGACATTGCCACAATGGTGATTACATCCATGGAAAAGGCATTGCGTTGGAAGCGACCAGTGTCTAGCTCTGAATAGATAAATACTGTTTGTCTCACTGGAAGCCCTTGTTCGCAAGGGCTTTTTTATTTGAAAGTTATAATGCTTTGACGAATTCGCATGACACAGAATAACCAACATCTTGCAGCGGCCTATCAGATCATGTCGATTGGGGCTGAACCTATTCCAATTCGGCAAATGATGGCGAAAGCGCTTAGCAGTGCACTCAGTGCGGTGAATGCCAATGCCGGCGCAATCTACTTGATTGAGAAAGAACAAGGGCCATTTGAGTTGTCTGCCGTTGAAGGGCTAAATCCTAACGCAGTCGCTAGACTGCATAACTTGCCGAGTGACAAAAGCTTACCAAGCTGGATTTTAGAAAACGAAGAAGTACTGATTGTGGATAATGTTCAGCAAGACTGGCGGACTTCCACGGCAATTCAGAATACAGAGTTGAGTGCATACATCGGCATTCCAATCCACGATAGGGCTGGGAATGCAGTCGGTGCACTTAACTGTTTTCGCCAAAAAAGTTTTCCCTTTGACAGTGCAGAAATTGAACTGCTGACCTCTGTGGCAGATCAAATTGGCGTGATTTTAGAGAATTCCAAATTGCGGACCCAGCAAGATCAGTTATTAGTGCTTGCAGAGCGCAATCGGCTGGCGCGTGAACTGCATGACGCTGTGACGCAATCTCTGTATAGCTTGACGTTATTCGCTGAAGTGAACGAGCGTATGCTGGATGCTGGCAACTATGTTGAAGCAAGAGACTATACGGCCAAGATGAGTGCAACGGCGCGTCAAGCGCTCAAAGAAATGCGACTAATGCTGCACAACTTGCGCCCGCCAATTCTTGAAAAAGAAGGGTTAGTCAACGCAATTCGCCATCGCTTGCAAGCAGTTGAATCTCGGGCTGGAATTACGGCCCGCTGCATTGCTGAAACGCCAATGAAACTGCCACATGATGTTGAAATATCGCTGTATCATCTTATTCAAGAAGCGCTCAACAATTCACTCAAGCATAGTGACGCCACCGATATAAAAATTCAAATGCTGCAGACGAGTAGCGTTGTCATAATTTCAATCGCTGATAATGGGGTTGGGTTTGAATTAGCTGCGATCGATGGAAATATTGGAATGGGACTGAATAACATGCGGGAGCGAGCGCAGCTACTTGGGGGCGAATTGCAAATCATGTCGGCTACGGACCTTGGCACCGAGATCACCATTGAGATTCCAAATGAGTACACTATCCAATAAGATCAGACTGTATCACGCTGATGATCACGCGGTCGTTCGCGAAGGTATTCGCGTTTTGTTAGCCACTGAGCCCGATTTTGAATTACTCGGTCAAGGTAGTGACGGTGAAATGGCTGAGCGGGATGTTCTCGAACTCAGGCCAGATGTTGCGATACTTGATCTAAACATGCCGCAAAAAACAGGTGTTCAAGTGATTACAGCAGTGAGTAGACAACTACCGTCTGTGCAGATCTTGGTTTTGTCCAGTTATGACGATGATGACAGCCTGTTTCCTGCAATTGAGGCTGGTGCTACGGGATATCTACTCAAGGATACTTCGCCAACGCGGCTCATTGCGACCATTCGCGAGGTTTATAAGGGGCAAACGTCACTTCAGCCGCAACACGCCGCCCGATTGATTCAACGGCTCCGCAAGCCGCAAAATTTACCTTTGACCGAGTCTCCGCTTACCGCTCGCGAAGTAGAGATTTTGCAGCATGTTGCCAAGGGCTATTCAAATCAAGAAATTGCGGATCAGTTAGTGGTCAGCGAACGCACCATTCGGACGCATGTGAGCCATATCCTTGATAAGCTGCATCTTGCAAACCGGACGCAGGCTGCTCTTTATGCCCTCAAAGAGGGGTTAGCGTTGTTAGATGACATTCCTACCGAATTGTAATATGTTGGTCATTTAGC
>JAHDIM010000028.1:0-21111 GCA_020630805.1 Anaerolineales bacterium | reverse complement strand
CTCACAAAATACGTCATATGACGTAAAGCGAACTCTTGCAAACGTCTGCTTTCGAAACCTCAAAAGCGTCAGACAATAGTGACATGTCAATTCGTCAACTTACTCTCAGAGAAGGCATGTTGCCTAAGCTTCAGACAGATGGATATTATCTGCTACCGCCAGCCCATTTGGATAGTTTAGGTGGGCCAGGGCTTATGTTGTTATTGAATGCTTATTCAGCAGATCAGCAGTCTTATGCAGTGGTGCCCTTGATGGTTGCAGGTAATGTCGAACGACGTCACTTTGGGCAAACGCAGGTGCCCACAACGCCAAAACCTGTTGCACCTGGGGTTATTGAATTTTCTGATCATAAGGGCACACAACACCAGTTTCTGGTCTTTGGGGGGCAAGTGTCTGTGTCTTTCTTTAGAGAAACGATATTACTGACAATTACAGCTGCAACGCCAGTAATTTCATCGACAGAACAACGTTTTGATGGTCTCGATTTTATCAAACGAGTTGAGGCCTATTGGAAGCAGAATCCGTCTGTACTGCTGGACTACAGTGGTTGGGATCTTTATGTCATTACTATTAGGCATCTGTTACAAGTGTGGCCAGAACTTCAATCTTACTTGGAAACGGAACGCCTGATTTTGATGGCAGATGGGTTATGGGATACAGGTCTCCGAGCAGGACTGGAAGTATACGCGCAGTGAACTCGGTCAAACGTTGCCCATAACACCGTCATTTGACTGAGTTCAAACCCGTCAGAAACAACTACGCTTAGGGCGTAAACGGCACTAAATTTTTGAGTCAACACTCTCAATTCAAGGATCACTATGTCTAAGAAAACAAAATCACATTCTGTAAATGTCTGTCCAGAATGCAATGAGAAAGTTAGCCAGCGATTGGTACGCGGCAGTTATATTGTTTGCTTTAGTTGTCAGACTGAACTTTATGTTGTGAGTACACATCCCGTCAGATTGGAGATTTCAGAGGTGGATTATACGAACGAAGATGAATACCGTTTCTATGATGACGATGATGAAAGCTTACAATCTCTATACGACGAGTACGATTTAGAATACTAAACTTCATAACAATAGTGCCCGTTGCCTTATGAAAAGAGTTGCTATGTTCTAGCAACTCTTTTTTGATCTTTGCATAAATTTTATGGTGTTGCCGTTGCCTGAATAAACACAACTTCCTCAAACCCAAGCCCTAGCATCAGCGTTTGGAGGTAGTTTTCTCCGTTTTGCTGGGCCATGCGTAGAATGCCGTCTTCAAGCGCGGCTTTTTCAATTTCTTCTTCAGCGGCTTGGCGCGCGGCCGTTTCTAAGTTGTAGTCCCCTTGGGTCAGAAAGCCAATGTCACGGTCATAGACGTAGGTTTTGTCGTTGTCTAACGCCACAATGAATAATTCTGCGGCAGGAATCGTGACATAAACGCGCCCATCGACGGTGCGGACGTCTTGGTCGGACATTTTCGCTAGATCAATCCCCGCAATCACATCGCCATGTGCAACGAGCAAAAGTCGATCTCCAAATAAGGACGCGAAGACGTCTTGGTTTTCTTCAGCTACAATCACTTTTTCAATGGAATAAGACGCGGTTTCTAAACGTGCCAACGACTGTACAGAGCGGATCACCGTTGCAGAACTAGGGTAAATGGTTGGTGTTGCTTGCGGAATAACCTCGGCTACGGACGTTGCTACACCACCAACACCGGCTGCCACTGGTTCTAGTGGGTTGTTCTGCGAAATCAGCCCGACAACCGCACACGCTGCCACGCCAAATATCACCAGCACGCCGGCCACAATAATCATTTGAGCAGTTCTAGACATAATTTTTTCTCCGCAATTTGAAGCTTCTTTTGTAAATTGTCATTGGTGTGTAAAAAGTTCAACGTTTTAGAGCTTCTATTTTCGCTGAGTTTAGAAGCGAAAAGTTGAACTTTTGGTGTTTTACATGTATTGAGCAATTACAGTCTTTGATTTCGTTTCTTTTGAAATCAGGCTTATGATAATAGAGTACATCAATGTAATTTGGTCACATGGAATTATGGAAGATACCTTATCAAATCAGCAACTGAATCAGCGCCGGAAATGGCAGGCTGTAATTGTTGCCATGCTTTTCTTTTTCGTCAGTGCAGCGTGTTTAGCAACAGGTCCCGAAGCTGTTCCAACACAGGTTTTTGACATCCCCACCCCTGAGAATGCTGTGGCACAGATCTCAATTATTGAAAATGCTGTGGCCGTCATAGACGAAAGTGGCAATAGCAACCTTGCTGTCAGCGGGCAACCCATTGTGCTTGGAGAACAAATACAAACTGGCCCAGCAAGTGGGGCGTTGGTTGTGATGATTGATGGCACGGCGTTGCGCTTGGGTGCGGATACAACCATTCAGGTTGCGGCCCAAAGCGTTGACAGTGGACTCTATATCACACGGGTTTTATTAGAACGTGGACGGGTCTGGACGCAAGTTGCCAATGCGGAAGTGCAAGTTGAAACACCAACGGGGTTGCTGGCTGCGCGGAATGCATATGCAAGCGTAATCCATGACACAGGTTTAGACAGTGCCTTGCCAGATGACATCATGCAGGCCAACTGTTTGTTCGGGAATTGTTTTGTTGCCAATAATGGTGGCGTTGGGCTGAATTTAGAAACGGGGCAACAGTCCATTTTGCGAGGCGAAAATCCGCCTGAACCGGCCCAACCAATGGGCGATGTTGAGTATGACGCTTGGTTAGCAGCCTTGCCTCAGTCGACCATGGTGTACCCGACCGCGACATATACGGCAACAGCGACTGCAACGCCTACCCCCACGAATACGCCGACCTATACACCGACGCCAACGTATACCTTGACGCCAACACCAACCAATACGGCGACGCCAACCGAGACGCCAACGCCAAGCCAAACGCCAACCGAGTTGCCAACGCTTACGCTTGAACCGACTGCTGAAGCCGCAACCTCGACGGCGATTGCAACGATTGGGGCAACTCCAACCGTGATTCAAGCGAGCACAGTGACTCCAACACCGTAATGTCTGCGCCTTCAGATATTGACTGGCGTGCGTTGTATGCGTCGTTTGAAGCGCCGATTACGCGCTATGACTGTGGACAGCAGTGTGCGCCGCTAAGCGACTCAGGTGCACCATTTTGTTGCACCACTGAGCACACAATCCCAGTGGTTTTCTATGAAGAGTGGGAATATCTGTCTGCTAAGACTGACCTCTGGCATGTGTATGAGCCAGAAGATAAAACGCGCCGCGAACTTGCCGCAAGCGCCGGTGAAGGGCTATTGGCACTGGAATGTTTGGGCTGGGAACACTGTGAACGTGACTATCGTTCCTTAGCTTGTCGAACTTTTCCATTTTATCCATATGTCAGTCGACAGGGCGAGTTTTTGGGCTTGTCTTACTATTGGGCATATGAAGATCGTTGCTGGGTAATTAGCCACCTTGAATTGATCACAACCGATTATTTGCAGCAGTTCGTTGCAGTTTATGACCAATTGTTCGCGGCAATTCCTGCCGAACGTGAGGACTATCGTCAATATTCAGCGACGGCTCGCCGTGTTTTTTCACGTTGGAAACGGAATATTCCGCTATTGCATCGTGATGGCCAAACTTATGCTATCCATCCAACGACTGCTGCGCTCACTCCTACCGCTGCATTAGACTTTGGCCGCCATGGGCCATACTTGCTAGAATTCGAGACGTTTGAAAAATAGAGGTTTACAAATGTTAATTCGAATTTTGGTGATCCTAGCTGTGTTGGCAGTGTTGGGATTTATTGCGCTGGTTGCATTCGCCCGTTTGCAAGGTCCTCCCGCAAACTTAGGCGTTACGAATGGCAAATTGCAAGATTGTCCAGACAGTCCTAACTGCATTTCAACCCAACATAATCTGAAGTATCCACTTGCTGACCCGATTCCTTATGACGGGAATTTAGATGCCGCAAGAGAAACGATGCTCGCTGTGTTGGCGGGAATGGAGCGCAATAAGGTACTGTCTACGACCGAAGACTACATTCATGCCGAATTCCGTTCCGCAACCATTGGGTTTGGTGATGATGTCGAGCTTTATTTTGATGACGCTGCTAAAGTCATCCACTTCCGTTCAGCAGCGCGCTTAGGCTACGATGATTTCAAAGTTAACCCACGGCGAATGAAAGCAATTCGCGCTGCATTTGAAGCCGCGAATTAGAGAAAGCGCGGTTTCCAGATATTCTTCAAAATACCTGGCGTGTCTTCGGTGAGCGCAGCCCAACTCTCAATTTGAAATTGCACTTCAGCAACTGTGGCGGTGGGATATGGATCAAACTCTTCCGTGAAGACGTGTAGTAACTCGGCAATGCCGGGGTTATGTCCAACCACCATCGCGATGTCAACGGCGTCTGCGACATCATTAAGCGCAGTGATGTAGGCATCAGGGTCTGCCAGATACAAGTCTTCCAATAAAACGACTGCTTCTTCACAACCAGACTCAAGCTGAACAGCTTTTGCAGTCTTGCGCGCGCGTTTGGCGCTAGAGCTGAGAATAATATCCGGTGTCAATCCTTGGGATTTGAGGTGTTGCCCCATTCGGGGGGCGTCGGTTTTTCCGCGACCATTGAGAGGGCGGTCATAGTCAGGTAGGTCATGACTCCAACTTGACTTGGCGTGGCGCATAATAAGAAGCGTTTTCATAGTCTGATTAAACAGCAAAGCCGCCGGTTCCACAACAGAACCGGCGGCTTTTTTCTTAAGTTACGAAGAATTTATTCAGCCAACAAGTAGTCAACGGCTGCACTCAAATCTGTGAAGACAGGTGTGTCTGCCAGATCATTTTTTTGGAGTAATTGTTGTTGCTTACGTCCCCGACCTGTTTGGAGCAATAGCGGTTGCGTGCCAGCAGCTAGGCCTGCTTGAACGTCAGTGACAGCGTCTCCAATCATCCAGCTTTGCGTCAAGTCAACATCAAACTTGTTGGCAGCAGTTAGCAACATCCCTGGCTCTGGTTTGCGACATTCGCAGCGCTCAGAGGAAAGATGCGGACAAATTTGAGCAAAGTCAACGCGGCCACCGTAGTCATGAATGATGTCAATCAGTCGATTGTTGATGCTTCTTGCAAAGTTTTCACTCACAATGCCTTTGCCAACACACTGCTGATTGGTCACAATGAACACTTTGTAGTGGCTGTCTGCCAATTTAACGAGAGCATCTAAGGCGCCAGGCAAAATTTCGACATCATCCCAACTGCGAACGTAATTGTCGCAGTTTTCAATAATGACACCGTCCCGATCTAGGAAAACTGCTTCAGATGTTAAGGTTTGAACTGCGGACACCATAAGTGATAACTCCAAAATGCTTCAAGAACTGCACAACACAATGTGTTTGCATCAAATACCGATATTTTCTAGACGTCAATTTACACGAAAAGTAACAATAATCATCGTATTGACTAGACTGACTTTACTATAGGCGCTGTTACAAAATACGTAAAGTTGAAAAGTGGTTGAAATTAGATAGCATCTAGTTTGTATAACCTCTACAAGAGCCACTATAATCGATCAGTCTGCAACATTGCAGTTGAAAGCCAAAATAGCGCCAGACTGAATTTGAAGCTGGCGCGTAATCTGCGAAATACTTTTACCGATTTACTATGCTAATTGCAAGGGCTCCGGTCCGAATATCGTTTGCTGGTGGGGGCACAGATCTACCAGCATATGCACATGAATATGGTGGCGCTGTCATCAGCACCACTATTGATAAGTATGTTTATGTGCACATGAACATTCAGCCAGCGCCGGATTTGCAAATCGGGTCTTCAGATTACCGCACCTTCTTCCGCCACAGCGGCAAAGAAGTTTTGTTCTGGAAAGGTGAGTTGAGCCTGCCGAAGGCTGTGCTGCATCATTTTGGCATTCATAAAGGGATTTCCATGTTCTTGGCTTCTGAAGTGCCACCTGGAACCGGGCTAGGGTCTTCATCCACAGTCTCTGTTGCTTGCATCAAAGCGGTCAGCACCGCTTGTGGTCAGTCGCTAAGTCGCAAAGAAATTGCAGACCTGTCCAGCTATATTGAAATGCAGAAGTTGGGCATGACCATTGGATATCAGGATCAGTATGCGGCGGCGCATGGTGGATTCAATCGCTTTGAGTTTGCCGCAGATGGCAACACTGCTAAGTCGCTTTACCTTGATCCGGAATTCTTACAAAAATTCCAGAGTCAGCTCTTGCTGTTCTTTACGGGGCAATCGCGCGTGTCGACCAGCATTTTGAGCCGTCAGAGTGAGAACACCAAAAAGAAGGGTGGTAAATCGCTAGATGCATTGCATACCGTCAAAGGGATGGTCGATGAAATGGAAGACTGCCTGCATAAAGGCGATCTTGATCAGTTTGGCGAGCTTCTACACTTAGGCTGGGAAAACAAGAAAAAATTTGCGAGCGGCATTAGCAACCCGCGTATTGACCATCTTTACTCCACCGCCCGCAATATGGGGGCGAAAGGGGGCAAGCTTACCGGCGCTGGTGGGGGCGGTTTCTTTATGTTGTTTTGTGAAGAAGGCACGCAAGATGCAATCACTGAAGCGATGGAAGCCGATGGCCTCCGCCGTATTAAGTACAACTTTGAAAATGGTGGTGCACGCGTCTTGTTGAACGCCGGCTTGCGTCTCAATTTGGAGGATGCATGAGTCGTCGCGGTCGCTGGATTCTCTTCCTCACTCTCTTAGTCACAGATGCCATTGCGCTTGGCATTGCAACGTGGCTTACCATCAATCTGCTGATTCCAGATGCTTGGGATGCGACACCGTATATGCGGTCTGCCCGCATTGCAATCCCAATTTACCTGCTTATTTTCTATGCGCTCCGGCTCTATGATCTGGACACGGTTCTAGAAGACTCGCGTGAGTACTCTACGCTTGCCAATGGCTGTACGTATGGCATTTTGGGCTTGATCTTGGTCAATCTGATTGTGGAAAATCAAGACCTTTGGCTGGTCTGGTTGCTAGTAACCTGGATTGCAACCATTGCTATGGTCTGGCTCGGGCGCTTAGCAATGCGCTGGCTGGTACGGACACAGCGCCGCAACGGCCATCTCATCAGCAATGCCATCATCATTGGTGCGGATGAGCAAGGGCGCACGATTGCGAATCAATTGAAGTCGACCAAATATTCCGGTTTGAAGATTGTTGGCTTTGTTGACGACTTTTTGCCAGTTGGCACCCCTGTCTTAGATGATCTCAAGGTCATTGGGCACCCAACCGCGCTGAAAACGCTAACAAACCAACATGTTGTCAAAGAGATTGTTCTAGTTCCAGGTGCCGTTGCTTGGGAAACCTTCAAAGAACTTGTTGAAAAAGTCTCGCTAGATGAAGATCTAAAATTGCGGCTTTCTCCGGGCTATTATGACTTGCTCGCTAATACGCCACGCGTTGCACATCGTAATTTTGTGCCACTAATTTCACTGGGCGGAATCCGGTTTGACAGCTTTGATCGCGTAATCAAGGCGCTCATTGACTTTGGTCTCGGGGCAATTTTGTTCATCTTGGCGTTGCCATTAATGCTTATCACCGCCATTTTGATGAAAATTCTTGGCCACGGTAAAACTTGGACGAATTGGAATGTCACCGGCATTCAAGGCAGTAACTTCAAGACTTACGTGTTCAATGTGAATGCGAAAAAACCGCTTGGCCGCTTTTTCCGTAGCACAGGCTTGCATGTCTTGCCGTTGTTAGCATATGTCTTGCTCGGTCGCATGAGCTTAGTTGGACCTCGTCCGATTCGAAACCGGATGCTGGAGGAACGGCAGCGCTGGCTACCGGCATTGGCGTCTGTCAAACCAGGTGTGACGGGGCCGTGGGCTATTGTGCCTGAGTCTACCGTTGAAGAAGAAATGCGCTCGACCTTGTATTACATTCGCAACTGGACTCCGGCATTAGACTTGCAGATCCTTGTCCAAACCATTGTCACGGGCATTCGCCGCCGTTGGCAAAATTTGTACAGTTAGGGCTGTGCATTTGAACTTTGCTGCATCGCAGGCGTTACTTTTATGGTGGCTGCGCTTCTAAATAGAAAAGCTTAGTTCTACTTGAAATTTGATATGAGTTTTATTGACGACTATTTACAGAAATTATCAACAGCAATTAATAACTTGTCGCGTGAGGATCTCAACGCGAGTATGGATCTGATTGTGCAAGCTGGTTATGACGATCGACAGATTTTCGTAATTGGCGACGGCGGGAGTGCCGCAACAGCCTCCCACATTATGTGTGATCTCAACAAACTGACGATTACTCCAGGTAAGCCACGCTTTCGTGTGCTGGCGCTCACCGACAACATGCCGCTGATTACAGCTTGGGGGAATGACGACTCCTTTGATGTCACTTTTGCTGAACCGCTCCGCAACTTCATGCGCGCCGGGGATCTGGTGATTGCGATTTCAACCAGTGGCAATTCGCCAAATATTATTGAGGCTTGTCGCGTCGCCAAAGAAGAAATTGGCGGCACGATCATCGGCTGGACGGGTGACAAAGGTGGCAAACTCGCGCAGATTGCCGATCAGGTTGTGAAATTCCCAGACCCTGACATTGGACGGCAAGAGGATGGGCATCTCATCTTCAATCACGCGATTGCCAACGCTATTCGAGATAAGTTCAGATCAGAAGCTGCATAAAATAAAAAACGGGCCACACGGCCCGTTTTTTGTTTTCGATTAGCAATATGTAATTCCATTCCGCGGAGTGGAATTACATATTGCTCTTTATTTCAATTCAATCTTTTCGCTGACAACCTTTGTCAATAACGCAATCCCATTGCGAACATCGCGCAGATCTACCATTTCTGAAGGCGTGTGGATGTATCGACACGGGACTGACAGACAGCCAGATGGAATGCCGCCACGGGTGACTTGCGTAGCACGGGCGTCTGTTGTGCCAAACGGCAAGATTTCCATCTGATAAGGCAACTCAGCATCGCGCGCTTGATCTCGCATCAATCGCACAATCCGTGGATCGGCCAACATGCCGCCATCGCGGACTTTGATGGCCGGCCCTTTGCCAAGATCAACGTCCATTGCAAAGCCTTTAGGCGTGTCACCAGTGGCCGTGACATCTACTGCAATGACAAGGTCTGGCTTGATGTGAAAGGCTGCCGGACCCGCCCCGCGCGTGCCAACTTCCTCTTGCACGCTAAAGACAAATACCACTTCATTTTGAGGTTTCTTGACAGCCTTCAATGTTTCAAGCAACACCACGCAACCAATGCGGTCATCCATGCTTTTGGCGATGACGCGATTTTCGTTGAGCTGCGTCATTGGGCGGACAAATCCGGCGGTGTCTCCAATGCCAACAGGGCAATCTTCAAGGCTGCTTGCCCCAACATCGATGAACAGATCATCGTATTTTGGCAAGCGTTGGGAACGTGGGTCGTCTACGCCAATAACGCCTATAGTGCCATTTGTAAACCGTACACGGTGGCCAATGAGCGTTTGTGGATTGACGCCACCGATCCGCATAAAACGACAGTAGCCGTTTTTATCAATGTGCGACACCATCACACCAATCTCATCCATGTGGGCAATGAGCATGACCCGTTTTCCGTTTTTCTTGCCTTTGACTTTGGCAATCACGTTCCCGAGTGCGTCAACTGAAACATCGTCTGCGAGTGGGGTTACGTCGGCAATAATCATTTCGCGAATGGCATCTTCATAGGCAGATGGGCCATACGCTTCTACGTATTTTTGAATCAAATCGATCATAAGGTGTAGCTTTCAGGAGTAATCGACATCAGTCCAGCGCGCGCCAGATTGACGGTATGTTCAACATCGGATTTGCGGATAATTGCAGCAGGTGAATGGATGTAGCGGGCTGGTACTGAAATAGTCAGAACTGGAACGCCGCCCCTCGCTTTGTGAATGATGCCGGCATCATTCCCTCCACCGCCTGGTTGTCGGAACTGATAGTCAAAGCCGTTTGCTTCTGCAGTGTCCGCAAAGTGTCGGGCAATTTTGTGATTGAAAAGGGTGGTTGCGTCAGCGAGTGACAAGGCTGGCCCGTGTCCCAGCTTTGTGTTGTAATGCGTATTTTCGTCGTCTGGGTCTGCAACTGGTAAATCATTTGCAGGGGTTGCTTCAAGCACGAGCGCAACATCTGGATCTAGGGCATGGGCGGCAATGTGAGCGCCACGCAAGCCGACTTCTTCTTGTACGGTGAAGACTGCGCGTAAATCAAATGGGAATGGCTCACCAAGTAGCAGTTGAATCAGGTTGAAACACCCAATCCGGTTGTCTAAGGCCTTGCCGCGCACACTAGGACCTAGATCTGCAAACTCCATGGCAAAGGTGCCATAGTCGCCCGGTTTGACTTTGCTGTTAGCGGCGTCTTTGCTGCGGGCGCCAATATCAATACGGAGTTTGTCCATCCCAATGGTGGAATTCCGATTGCTGCCTTGTAAGTGCACGGGAACGGCGTTGATCACGCCTAATTGATTATTACGACCAACCACCATCGGTGTGCCGATCATAATTCTTGGATCAAGACCACCGACATTGGTGAAGCGCAATGTGCCGTTGCCATCGATGGCGACAATCATGACGCCCACTTCATCCATGTGCGCTGTTGCCATGACCTTGAGCGCACTGGCACCAGTTCCTGTTTTTGTCACAAACAAGTTGCCCATTGTATCGACGTGAACGTCAGTGACGTGATCTTTGATTTTTGAATAAATCAAATCGCGGATCACTTGTTCATTGCCAGCAACTGAAACTGCGTTTGAGAGCTCGGCAAGAAGATCTGCTGCTGCTTGGTCAAACTTAAACATCTTCGGCTCCTAGCTTGAAAGTCAGCGATTCTAGCGTATCAGCGTCCAACCCGACAATTACCTCTGTCATCAGGCGGGCGGCACGCTCGATATCTTTCAATACGACTGTTTCAATTGGCGTATGCATATTCTTAATTGGGATGCTAACCAGAGCACAAGGAATACCGTTCTGACTAACTTGAATAGCAATTGCGTCGGTACCCGAGCTGCGCGGTAGCAGATCGTCATGCAACGTCATTTCTAGCTTAGCGGCTGCGCTGCGAACTCTTTTATAGAAAAGCGGATGCAGATTTGCTCCTACGCCTAGTGTTGGGCCGTCCCCTAGCTTGAATGTTTCCCAGTCAGACGTGCCACTTTGGCGTCCAAAGGTCACGTCAATGACAATTGCTAAGTCTGGATTTTGGTCAAATCCGGTGCTATGCGCGCCCGCTAGGCCGACTTCTTCTTGAACTGTAGCGACGGCAACAACATCCCAAGCATGTTGGCGGGACTGCAACTGCTCTAACACTAGCGTTACAGCAGCCACTGAGGCGCGGTTATCTAATGACCGCGCGACCAAGGTTGTGTCGTTCAAAAAGCTAGGTGTTTGCGCAAATGAAACAACATCGCCAAGCGCTACTTTTTCAGCGACTTCATCAGCAGTCAACCCGAGGTCAATATATTGGTCCTCTAGCGAGAGATATTGCTTTCGCTCAGTGTCGGTTTGAAGGTGGGGTGGCTTACTGGTAATAACGCCTGAAAGATCACCATCTGTGGCGTGGACAGTGACTAATGATCCTGGCAACACCCGATTATCAATCCCGCCAATTGGGCGGACTTTCAAGAATTCGCCGTCAATTTGCGACACCATTAGCCCAATCATGTCCATATGAGCTGCGAGCAAGATCGAGGAGCGTTCTCCGTCTGCATTGCCGTGCTTCGTTGCTACAAGATTGCCTATGGCAGTTGTTTCAATCGTATCTGAAAGTGGTTGCCAAACCTCAGTTAAGGTATTGCGGATGGGGCTTTCATAAGCAGACATGCCTGAGACGCTACAAAGCGTTTTCAGTAATTCTGATAAGTCTGTCATTTGGTTTGAAATATCCTAGTGCCTTGTCAAGCGTAAGGTGATGGATACACAAGCTCAATTTGCTTGACAAGGCTTTGGTGTTCTCGCTAACTATTTCTATCAATTCACGGTTGACAGAACACTAATGTCTTTCCAAACAAGTGTGGCTGTGAGCGACAATGGTTATGGATGCGCACCCGCAATAATTCTATTGCGGAATGCCTATGTTGACACCAAGGCGCATTCATTTAGGGCGTTGATGTTGGTGTCTGAGTCTCGGTTGGCGTGTTTTCCGGCGTTGGTGTATCTGTGTCGGTTGGCGTTGATGTAGGCGTATCTGTGCTGGTTGCCGTTGGCGCTGTTGTATTTGTCGCTGTTGGCGTGTCGGTTGCCGTACTAGTTGGTGTAGCTGTTCGCGTTGCCGTGTGTGTCGGCGTTGGCGTGACAGCAGCCGTTGCGGTTGCTGTGAGGTTGGCTGCTTCAGTTGCTGTCGCTTCAAATTCTGCGGTTGAGGTTAGCTCACCAATTGCAGTCGCCGTTGCTTCTGCTTCTGCTGTCGCCGTTGCATTAGCATTTTCCGTGGCGGTCGCATTGGCGTTGACTGTGGCAGTTGCGTTGGCATTGGCGGTCGCTGTCGCGTTAGCATTGGCGGTTGCCGTTGCATTGGCGTTCGCTGTGGCAGTAACAGCGGCGTTGGCTGTGGCAATGGCCGCCTGCGTTGCATTAGATGCGGCAGTAAGCTGCAACACGGCTGCAGTCGCAGTTGTATTGATGGTAGGCGTTGGCGTTGGAGACGGGGTGAAGGTCTCAGTTGGCGTCGGCGTATTCGTCGATGTTGGAATCGGGGTTGGTGTTTTTGTGCGCGTTGGTGGTGTGAAGTCCGTTGGCGTTGGTTCTAACGTTTCTTCAGCGGCTTCAGGCGTGGAAGTACGCGTTGACGTTGGAATTAGTGTAAACGTTGCGGTGGCTTCTAATGTTGCAGTTGGCGGCTGCGTATTTGTTGCTGTCGGTTCAATCGGAGCTGTATTATCTGGGCTGCGGGCTAACAGTAAGAATCCAACACAATAGAATGGCAGCGTTAATAGAATGATTGCTGTCATTGTGGTGTATTTACGTTGCTGTTGCGAGTCGCTTTGGAACATGAATGATGTGTTGCAAATCAAAAAATTTGACCGATACCGTATCTCAATTTTGCAACATCGGTGTTGTAAAGTGAAGGCGATTTTTGCCCGATTATTGACATGCGCATAATACCAGTGGCACACCACGCGTGTCAATTTGGTGAACGCTAACGTTTACGGTTGGTTGATCTCGGTATAATCTGCGTCTGCATGCCGGTCTCCACTTTTGTCTCTACTCTTTACTACATTGTCGCGTTTGGACTTGCCATCTACGGATTCAACGCATTGGCACTGGCGTTTGTCTTCCTGTTTAAGCGATTTGGCCGCGTCATTCACGCGCCACCTGAACAAGCAAGCCTCGCTGAAGGTGACGAATGGCCGCTTGTGACAGTCCAACTGCCGCTTTATAACGAAAGATATGTTTGTGAGCGCCTTTTGAATGCAGTGGCCGCGTTCGATTACCCTTCCGATAAGCTGATTGTGCAATTGCTTGACGATTCCACTGATCAAACCACACAACTCTTACAGAAATTGGCTCCAGCGTTTCGTGAAAAAGGCCTCAATATCCAACATGTTCGACGCGAAACGCGGTCAGGGTACAAAGCGGGGGCACTGGCCTATGGCATGCAAGTTTCTCAGAGTGAGTTTTTTGCCATCTTTGATGCGGATTTTATTCCGCAAGCTAATTTTCTAAAGCAGGTAATGCCCGTCTTTGATGCGCCACACGTTGGCATGGTGCAAACGCGTTGGACTCATTTGAATCATGATGTCAATGTGCTGACTAGAGCGCAATCTCTGGCGATTGATGGACACTTTACCGTAGAGCAAATGGTGCGCAGCCGGTGTAATTTATTGTTTTCGTTCAATGGCTCTGGTGGGGTTTGGCGGCGGAGTTGTATTGAGTCGGCTGGCGGCTGGCAAAGCGACACGCTGGCAGAAGACTTGGATTTGTCATATCGAGCCTTGTTTTCAGGCTGGGAGTTTCGGTATTGTCCGCAGTTCGGGGCACCAGCTGAAATTCCGGAGCATCTGATGGCGTTCAAACGACAACAGTTTCGGTGGGCGAAAGGCTCAATTCAAACCGCCCGAAAATTGCTTTTGCCGCTTGTGCGGAGCGATGTTTCTTGGCTTGCAAAACTCCACGGGACACTGCATCTCACTGGATATATTGTGCATCCTATGATGATCCTGTGGATTTTGTTGAGCTTGCCCCTCAGCCTAACGGGTGTTCCAACGGCAATCCCGCTGAACTTAGTTGGTTTGGCAGGGATTGGACCGCCGCTGGTCTACTTTATTGGCCAAGCGGTTTTGTATCGAAAAGGCTGGCTGCGTTTTGCTTACTTTCCATTTTTGTTGCTTTTGGGCACGGGGATTGCGGTCAATAATTCGCATGCGATCTTCGAAGCGTTGCGTAATCGGAAGCCGAATGAGTTTTTGCGTACGCCAAAGTTCAACGAAGCCGTTGCCGATGGTGATGCGTATCAATTGCAGGTGGATTGGTCTATGCTCGTTGAACTCGCAATTGCGCTGTATGCCGCAATTGCAATTGGTGTGGCGGCATTTAATGCGCCAGAGCTTATTCCTGTGCAGATTTTGTTTGGGGCTGGCTTTTTATTTGTAGGCGGCTTAGGCCTGCTAGATGCCATGCGGCAATGGCGTTGGCAACGCAAGCAGCGGCGGCTTTCTTTACAAAAATCGGCGTAATCGATCAATTACCCGTTGCAGTTACAACTTCTTCTAACGACGTCATCCAGCTAATGGTGTTGACAAAGTCGATCAAGGTGTTTGACTGTTCACGTAATGCAGTCACGGCAGGTCCAATGGGATCTTCTCCGCGTGCGCCAGCTTGATCTGCATAAGATCCATAAAATGCAAAATATGCTTGGTTGATTTTGCGGATCAGATATCCTTGTTCAAAAAATTCCTCTTGGCGCTCGTTCATATAAGCTTCAGCTTGTTCAATTTCTCCAGCCTCTAGTAGTTCATCTACCCGTATACGCGTAATGCGCATTTGTTCACGAAAGTCAAAGACAGGCGCGGGGGGGGCTGTGGGAGTGTCTTGTTCTGGACTCGGTTCAGTAGGTGGCGGTGGAATCAGTTCTGGATAATGCAACGCAACGACTTTGGCGCTGATTTCTTTGCCAACAATATTTGCAGTTGTTTCGTTGATGACCTGTGTTTCAGGGTTTTCAAAGTAATGTGTCCCGAGCGGACGCGCCATCAGATAGTGGTGTGCCCACTCATGCGCGGTGGTATTGATGGTGAAACTCAGACTAGTAGTTTCATACACCATGGCTGGATAGAGTGATAGCCCACCAAGCGGCACAACCAACGACGCAACATCGAGTTCTGTGTCAACGGTGTTTTCCAAAGTCTCAATATCAGCTAAGGCGGTGTTAGGGGCTAAGTCCGCAAATTCGATTTGTTCAATTTTGTCGCGGCGTGACACAATCATGCGCTCAGGTAGGGCGGTAATTGACATCGCGACTGGTGGCACAATTTGACCAGCAACGCCAAAGCCTTCTGACAGTAAGACGTTGGTGACTTGTGCTTGTAGAATGGCCTCAACAGTGTTTCGGCGTGTTTCCATGTCAGCCCTTAGATTGGTCAATTCTTCGACTAATAAGTCTGCATCATCGGTGGCTTGGTCTGGATCTGTATAAATGACTTCAATTTCACGTTCCAAATGTTGGGCTTGGCTGACGAGCGCAAAATAGTCACGCACATATTGACTAGCATCAGCGGTATTCAATTTCCGATGATCGCCGGATATTGCACTGCTGCCTTTCTCAAAAAGCGCGTTTGTCACCCACGACACATACGCAAACCGATACTCACGTGTGAGGCGTTTCGCCGTCGGATCTTGTGGGGCACCAAATAGGATTGCAAGCGGTAATCCAACTAGAAAAAGCCCAGCTAAGACCCAAAGTCGAAGTGTATCTTTAGAATATTGCATAGACTGCTTGACGCAACACTCTGTTTTTAATAGAATTTGCGAAGATTGTTACAAATTTCACAGGGAGTTATTCCATGTCTACAAAACGCGCATTAGTTTGGGTTATTTCAATTGTCCTTGGTGTTGCACTGTCATTTCTAACAGTAGCCTTATTTGACACCACAATTGAAAAATTCATCGTCGGCAACTTCGCAATGCTGATCATTTCGATCGCAGCTTTCTTCTGGATCTGGTTGGATTATTTCCTCGGAACCGAAATGTTGCCAGACGGCGAAGAAGACTAACCTCGACTTTTCAAAATACAATAAAAAAGAATGATGAAAAGCTCTGCTAGTGCAGGGCTTTTTTGATTCTGTATCCGTTCACTTCAATGTACTTAGTATGAGGGGTGTGCATAGAATTTAGATTTCATGCACGCCCCTCATTTAGTATAAGAGCAGAACATAAAGAGTAAGTAAATCTATTAAGAGCGTATGTAACCTCAGTTTTGGATAAGAGAGGTAGCACAGATCAGTACCTTCCCGACTTTCGGAGGGCCAAAGGCAAAGCTGAGCCGCTAGGATCTCCGCTGTGACAGCATATCAAAAGCCCAAAATGGGCTGAAAGAGGTTTGGATTTTCCATAAAAGGTATGAGAAACGCCAACTCTTAAGCGATCCTTCCTTCGTCAGGAGGGCATTGCAGGAAAAGGATCTGAATATTCTGTGCTTACCCAGAACTCAGGCTATGTAATGAAAATAACCATTATTTTCAACAATCTTTGTTTGTAGCCGCCGTGTAGAGTGGTAAATGGGTAGACCATGAGGTGAAGCCATCTGATTTTGTAGGCAGATGTACTAACTTTTTTCAAAATTCCTGTACAGATAAAGTATTCATAGCTAATATGATCTTGGTTACTAAACCGTTTTGTAACTTTTGGCTGAGCAAGGATTGAGGAGTAGTTGTGAAGTCTTACCCCAGTGTTTATTTCCGCACGTTCGCTGTTTGTACAGCATTTCTTTTATTACTAACCGCAAACCCCATTAGTGCCCAGACGACTGTCACGTTGACTGGTGATGTCTGGTCCGATTCTGACAATGATGGCACACGCGATACCGGTGAAGCAGGTATCGCTAATGTTGTGATTCAAGCTTACGATGCGGACGGCGCGTTGGCAGGCACCGCGACAACCAATGCAAGTGGAGTCTGGAGTCTTTCTGGCTTGGACAATGGTGCACCATATCGCATAGAGCATGTTTTAGGGAGTAATTTTCCTGCAGTGAGAGGCACGCAGCAAGCAAGCGATGTGCGTTTTATTGTGGCTGGCACAGATGATGACGTGCAGTTTGGGATTAGTACGGCTGGGAGCATGGATTGTTCAACTGCAACGTCTTACATGACCTGTTTTGACCGCGACAACAGCACTCCAGCGGTACTGTCTAGCGATACGACTGGAGATGGTAAAACCCAAGAAATTATGCCCGCAACTGCTGGCCAGTCTGTTTGGGGGTTAGCGACAGACGACAAAAATAAAATTGTGTATACCTCGGCTAGCGTGTCACATGCGGGGCTAGGGCCATTGGGTCGCGGTGGGGTGTATTACAAACGCGTGGGCGGTGCAGATGGAGGACTGATTGACTTGTCTTTGGTGGCTGGCGTAGATTTGGGGACAGACAGCAGTGATTTGTATGCCATGATGGAAGGCCTCGGCGGTCTAGAACTCTCATCAGACTATAAAACCCTTTATGCGGTTAGCTTGCATGATCAAAATCTTTTGGCGATTGATGTCGAAAGTTTTGCAAATGGAGGGGCAAATCCAGATCCGGCTACGGATGTGACTGTCATTGCAATTCCCAACCCTGGTTGCGGAGGCAGTCCTTACCACGGTACGCTTTATCAGCCATTTGCATTGGGGGTGCAAGAATACAATTCAGATGGTCGCATGTATATCGGCATCTCTTGTACGGGGCAACTGCGAAACTATGTTGTGGCCTATGACCCCGCAGCAGATACTTTCAACACTGTTATTACCGATTCGACGTCCAACTTTGGCCTCCGAATTACACACGCTGGCTGTTATCGCTATCCTGACCCAGATACTGGTACAGTCATTGACCCAACCCGCACTGGGCATACGCGCTGGATCACTTGGCAAGACCCACTACCGTTTACAGATGAAAATTATGTTTACAAGAGCTGTATGTATCAGAGTGTGGTCACGGATATTGAATTTGATGGCAATGGAAACTTAGTAGCGTCAATTGTAAATCGGGAGCCATATACGCGGACAGCTGCAGAAAATCCTATGCCGCATGGGTCACTGCTGCGTTACGCGCCGAATGGCTCAGGTGGCTTCACTTACGTTGGTGCTGCGGGCAATCCATACTATGAAGATCCAAGCTGGTCTGGACATGCTGTCCTAAGCGCGCCACATTACAACACTCATATGGGTGGGCAAGCGATACAACATGACAACACCCGCATGCTGTACAACGTGATGGATCCCACAGGATTTAACACAAGCGGCACGCACTATGGCTATTCGACTAGTACTGCTGTGACGAACAAAAACCTGTTGACCACGGCATTTCGGAAAGGGATTGGCTTTGGGGATATGGAGTATATGTGTGATTACACTGCCTCTCATTACCAAGTGGGCAACCGCGTCTGGCTAGATCTTGACCGCGATGGCATTCAGGACGCAGACGAACTGCCGTTACCAGATGCAACTGTCAGACTATTAGCTGCGAACGGCACTACTGTCCTCAATACGACTACAACCAACGCTGCTGGCGAATATTACTTCCGCGACGACCAAATTGCAGGCTTTAGTCAAAGCGGTGGCACGTATTTCATTGAAGTGGATACCTCCACAGCCACCATGCCAACGGGCTACACCACAATAGCACTTACCCCCACAACTGTAGATGCGACTGACACCAGTCGCACTGCGGCGGATAGTGACCGCATTGATAGCGACTTTGCCCTGCATAGCTCAGCCGCAGACGGTAGTCCTGTGGTGCGCTTGTCGTTTACGGCCGGCGCAGAAATGGAAAATAACAATAGTCTGGACGCTGGTTTTTTGACGCCAACATGGGACTTGGCACTCAAGCGCGAACCCAACGCGAACAATCGTAATCCGCTACTTGTGGGCGAAACGGTCACGTTTGATATTACGGTCACCAATCAGGGGACGGAAGATGTAACAGGCATTCAAGTCATTGATGACTTCCCCACTACATTATTACTCCAAGACCCAAACTGGACGGGGGTCGACACGGATAGCGATGGGACTGACGACCAGGCCCAGCATGTGACGCCAATTGACTTAGCCGCTGGCGCGAGTCAAACGCTGACCATCACTTACAAAATTGACATTGCCACGCCCGCACAAATCGCGATCGATAGCCACGCCGAAATTACAGGCTTCAATAAAAGCGATGGCACCACTGCAACCGATATCGACAGCACGCCTGACAATGACGTTACCAATGACACTCTTGCGGATGATGAAATCAATCAACGTGGGAAGTTGTTTAGCGGGCAAGATGAAGATGATCACGACATCGCTACCATAGTGCCAGAAGTGTTCGATCTGGCGTTGCGCACCACGCTCAATACGACACTAACCAGCAGTCCGCTTACTGCCGGAAAAATAGTCGTCTTTGATATTTATGTTGAAAACCAGGGCAGCTTAGACGCGCAAGACATTGTCATCACGAGTTATTTGCCAAATGGGCTCACCTTAAATGATGGCAATTGGACGCAAAATGGAGATCTTGCCACGCTGAATACGCCGCTCAGTATTGCAGCGGGAAGCAATACCACGGTTTCCATCACCTACAGTGTCGACCGCGGCTTTGCAGGTCTGACAATTCTCATTGCGGAAATTTCCGAGGCCAAAGACGCGCCCGGACAGATTGCGCCTGACTTAGACAGCATTCCTAACCAAACCCAAAGTGATGATACCGGCGGGGTCTATTTAGACGCATCCGATGATGTTCTGACCGCAGATGGTAAAAACAAACGCGAAGATGAAGATGACCACGACCCCGCCGGGGCCAAGGTTGAAAAGTTTGATCTGGCTGTTCGGATCGTCGGCGACTATTACAACGTGCCGGAGCACAAACCGACCCGACTGCGACTGTATATTTACAATCAAGGGACCATCGCTGCGCACAATGTCAGCGTATTGTTGCATCTACCACCAGAAGGCGAATTTGATCGGGCGAACAATACTGCTGCGGCCACGGGCAACCCCAATGACTGGCTTGCAATTGGTGATCTTTGGGGTACCTTTGTCGATGGCCCGATTGCGTCCGGTGCATCCGTTTCGATTGAAGCCCATGCCGCCTTGGGCGTGCCCGGCGAACGCGAATTTTTTGCCGAGATTATTGGCGCGGATGATGACACTAACGATGCCAACCTCTACCCGCTCGACTTTGATAGCATCCCAGATGCCAATGCCCAAAATGATGCCTTAGTGGACAATGCCATCTTCAATGCAAATGACGATGAAGATGACCACGACGTGGTGCTGCTGAATGTGCCAAAAGAAGGCGCGCCTGACCCGACTCCAACCCCCAACATTTATGGCGGCTTAGGCAATACCATTTGGATTGATCGTGATAAAGATGGTATTCGCGATCATAACGAAGTCGGCCTGAAAGGTGTAAAGGTTGAACTGCTGGACGAAAACCACAAGGTGCTGGCAACGACGCATAGCGATGAAAACGGAGAATATCGGTTCAACTCGCTCACACCGGGTAACTATTATGTCCGCTTCCATACACCCGAAAACTATCAACTTACTACGCAAGAGGCTACCTCAGATGACACCATTGACAGTAATCCGTTTGTAGACACGGGACTGTCGCGCATGGTGACCCTCAAAAGCGATGAGTTCAATTCAACCATTGCAGCGGGCTACTGGCGTACAGCAGAGCAGGCAACGGTTACACCAACGGGGGTGAGCGCTCAGCCATCAGCGGTCAGCAATCAGCCGACCTTGGTGCCGACGCCGACGCCAACGGTTCAGAGTATTTCGAGTTCGGTGGGGCAGGTGCCGAATATTCCGGTTGCTGCGTTGCCAACAGCGGCCAGCACTCAGGCGTCAGGTGTCAGGGATCAGGTGACTGCGGTGAGCACGCAGTTATCAGTCGTCAGCGGTCAGCCATCAGCCATCAGCACAACAACGGTTGTGAGCACACCAGCGGCTGTGAGCAC
>JAHDIM010000279.1 GCA_020630805.1 Anaerolineales bacterium | reverse complement strand
AGCAGACAATAACGTACTGTCAAGTTATACCTTAATTGACAGGATAAGGCTTTGTGAACCTTTAAAAAAGCCGCCTACCTGTCTAGGTTTTGGTGCCTAGGCGCGAAAAGAAGCTTTTAACAATATGGGATGACGCCTGTTACCCAACGCTGCCACGCAAACTAGTATGTCCCCCCCTATAATTCCATGCTTTTACATAAAGCAGCTTGAGCACAACGACCACTAATTTTGCTGCGCAGCTCAGGCATTGGAGACTATTGTGAACTATTTAATAACGGGCGGCGCAGGATTTATCGGAACCGCATTAGCAAACCGGCTGGCAAAATTAGGCCATGAGGTCCGGGTTGTGGATGATCTTTCTGCTGGTGATCGATCTGGCCTGTCTGAGCAAGTGATGTTTTACCGAGGCGATGTACTTAACCGCCCAAAGCTATGGACATTGCTACAAGATATCGACTGTGTCTACCATTTGGCAGCGCGTGTGTCTGTGCCAGAGTCAATTTTATATCCAAGTGATTACAACACTGTCAACGTTGGTGGCACGGTTTCACTGCTCGAAGCAATTCGTGATGTTGGCGTACGCCGCGTTGTGCTTGCCTCCTCTGGGGCGGTATATGGCGTACAAGCCGGAGTGCCACTGGTTGAAGAAATGACACCGCGCCCGCTTTCGCCTTATGCGGTTAGTAAGCTGTCTGCGGAAACGTACCTGCGCACCATCGGTACCTTATGGGGTATTGAAACGGTGGCGCTACGGATTTTCAACACTTACGGTCCAAATCAACCTTTGCCCGCCTCACATGCACCAGTAGTCGCTCGCTTTTTACAGGCGGCATTGCGTGGGGGGTCGCTAGTTGTCAGCGGCGATGGTAGCCAAACGCGAGATTTTGTTTACCTTGCTGATACGGTAGAAGCTTTGGTTGCTGCTGGTGAGTCTGAGAGCATCAATCGTTCGGTGATCAATGTGGGCAGCGGTGAAGAACACAGCATTCTAGAATTGGCACAGTTAGTCGTTGCGGCAACGGGTAGTAACTCTAATATCATCTTCAATGGCAAGACCAGCAGCGGTGTAGAACGCATGCAGGCCGATTTGAACCGCGCGCAAGATCAGCTGAATTATCATCCTCAAGTGCCGTTACACCATGGCTTACAGATGATGCTTGAAGCAGATAGCCGGTTTGCGGCGCTGCGTGATGCGGCTCCAGCGTAGTTTTTTTGCCCGCCCAGCCCTGACCGTTGCGCGGGAATTATTGGGCAAAACGCTGGTTAAGATTGAGCCAGATGGCACGCGTTTAAGCGGCACTATCTCTGAAACAGAAGCGTACATCGGTGAGTTAGACTTGGCCTGCCATGCCAAAGCTGGCAAGACCAAACGCACGCAAGGCTTGTACGGCACCCCTGGTTTAACCTACGTCTATTTCACCTACGGCATGCACTGGATGCTCAATTTTGTGTCAGACCGTAGCGATTTCCCTGCTGGTGTGTTACTACGTGCAATGCAGCCAATAGATGGCTTAGATTGCATGCGTGCCCGTCGGAAGCGTCCAGACCGTGAACTCACCAATGGCCCCGCTAAACTTGCGCAAGCGCTAGCAATTTCTCAAGCTTGGTATGGATATGACAGTTGCCAACCAAAAGCAACGTTGTACGTAGAAGATGCACCGGTAATTAGCTGGGCACAATTTACAACGCAGCCGCGCGTTGGCATCCCAAATGTGCCAGAGCCTTGGCGATCCTTTCCTTGGAACTACCAACTGCAGCGCTAAATCAGTAAACAAATAAAAGTCGATGCATAACAATGCCCTCGGCTCAAAAAAACATTACAGGAAGACACTTACAGATGGGTTTATTAGAGGGAAAAACCGCGCTTATTTTTGGCGTTGCAAACAAACGTTCAATCGCTTGGGGCATTACGCAAGCAATGCACCGTGAAGGCGCAAAAATTGCGTTGAGCTACGGCTTACCACAGCTAGAACGCCGCGTGCGCCCGCTTGCCGAAGACGTTGGCGCAGACTTTGTAGAACTATGTGATGTTAGTGATGACGCGCAAATTGAAGCCGTCTTTGAAAAGGTTGGTAAAGAGATCGGTAAGATCGACATTTTGGTGCACTCCATTGGGTTTGCAGACCGGGACGATCTCACGGGGCGCTTTGTAGATACCAGCCGCGCGGGTTTCAAAATGGCGCTTGATATTAGTGCGTTCTCTTTTACTGCACTTGTTCGCGCAGCGTTACCGCATTTCAATGAAGGTGCCTCAGCTCTTACGCTTAGCTACTATGGGGCAGCCAAAGCCGTACCAGCGTATAACGTGATGGGCGTTGCCAAGGCTGCGCTAGAAGCGTCTGTGCGCTATTTAGCAGCTGATCTTGGTCCAGACGGCATTCGGGTTAACGCGATTTCTGCTGGCGCGATCAAGACTTTGGCCGCATCTGGGGTGAGCGGCTTCAAAAGCATGTACACTGAATTTGCACGCATTTCTCCGCTAAAACGCAACATGACCCAAGACGAAGTTGGCAACTCGGCGGTGTATCTTTGCTCTGACTGGGCATCTGCCGTAACCGGCGAGGTGCACTACGTGGACGCAGGAGCCAATATCGTTGGCTTTACATTGCCAGAAGACGATTAAGGCCGCCCTGAGGCTAAAGCCGGTCGGCTAGCGCTTAGCGTACAGCATAGTCGCGGCGCTGCCTTGGTTCCGGTGCCGAAAAACATAGCGCTATAAGACTCAAAAAGCGGTGCCCCACGGCACCGCTTTTTGAGTCTTATGATCTGCTGGAAATGCGCTTTATTCACCCACCCATTTGATTTCAAACAGATTGCCAAAGTAGTATTCAGCCACAATTAGCGTGTCGTCTGTTGATTGGATCACGTCAATTGGTGCGAAAATGCCGAGCGCAAATGGATGATATTCACCGGGCACATTTGGATCTGTCCGATAAATGCCGGGGCTGCCGAGCGGATTCCAAAGCACGGTGTAAACGGCATTGTTATAGGCCGCTGGGAATTGTTCACCGGTATAGACCGTAACCCCCGACGGGGCGGCGTGTGCTGGGAATTCTACAAAGGGATCAACAAGTTCTAAATCTACCGGTTTTTCAATGCAGCTTTGGCAGTCTTCGCCATAATATGGCCAACCATGGTTGCCACCGATAACGACTTTATGTAGCCGTTCAGGCGGGCCAAAGTCAGCGCCGTTATCAACCGCCCATAGTTGTCCGTCTGCCCCAAAGGCGATGTCATATGGGTTGCGCATGCCATCGGCAATGCGTTCAACGGAACTAGCATCGGCTGCAATTTTCAAGATCCCCGCCTCTAACGGGTGAATTTCATCTGGGGAAGAGTCTTTAGGATCTGGCCCATGATCAGAGCGTGCGCCAATCCCCATGTATAGGTAGCCATCTGGCCCAAACTCAATGCCGTTGGGCTGATGGTATAGCGGATTGTAGCAACAAGGCAGGTCGCCAATTAATAGCTCAAGCGTGTTGTCTGCAACGCGAATGACAGAGAGCGCCCCGTTTTGGTCGTCAATCCGATGGCTAATGTAAATGTCCCCGGTGTCTGGGTGTAAGGCGAGACCAGTTGGCAGATAAATGCCGTTGGCGAGTTCGGTGAACGTGTCCCCTTCTTGCTTCCAGATTATCCCGAGCCGATCGCTAGACGTATTAAAAAAGTTTGATACGGTTGCCACGTAGAGAGTGCCATCGGGGCCTTGCGTTAGGGTTGTGGCATTTTGCCCTTCTGGCAGTGAAATTAGGTGCTTGGCTTCAAACCCTGCTGGAACACTAATCCGGCGTGCCCAACCGTCTACATCGCCGGTGCAGGGGCGAATTTGCCCATCAACAACACAATCCCCAATTGTTAGATCAGGCGCTGGTGCGTCCATTGGGGCGACTTCAGGTGGGGTGTCGTTTTCAGCGAGAAGCGAGTTTTCTGGCGTAATTTCAGTTTCTACGCCGCAAGCAACGAGAAACACAGTCGAGAGTAAAAAGATCCAATAACGTATTTGCATTGCTAAATTATAAGCGGGTGCACTGCGTTCCGCAGCCGCCGATCGGCAATTGCTTAGGCTTACTAAGCGGTCTTTGCAAAGGTGCGGGCGGCGAATAATGCATCAACTGGATCTGGCGTATTGTGTGCCCACGGGAAGTGTGTGAAGTGATCACCGACTAAGCCTAACGCTTGCTGGCAGCGGTGCTGATCTTGGGTTTGCCAGAACCACCATGCAGCGACATTGATGGCATCGTATTCAAAGCTGGCAACGCTTGGCTGCTGGGCAATGTAGTGATCCCAAACTTGGATTGCTTTGGTGGTGGCTTCTTCGTTTTTTAGAAACTGCGCGGCGGCCGCTGGATCTTTGTCAAACTGAGTGAAGTAAAACCATTGTTCAAGGCAGGCTTGCATCCAGAGTAAGGGCAAGGTGCTGCCGCTGGGTGCTGCGTCAATGAGCGGGTTGGCAAAGCTAAACATGTCGGTGTGTTTACCGCCCCACTTTTTTGTTAGCGCTTGCAGCATCATTGCGTGGGCTTGTTGATTATAGGCATCCCGATTGGTGGCGGCGTGGAAAATATCGTGTAACTCGGTTTGGTCTGCCTGCAACGCCATTGCGGCTGGGATAAGGTTGGCATACGGCGTTGGGTCGTCCTCATCGGCTTCGCCAGCGTCTTTGAAGTGGGCGACGGCAGAAAGCAATCGTTCTCCGTAAAGTTGCTGTAGTTGGGCGTCTTGCCCGGTGCTGCGGGCTTCCCAGGCTAAATGCAGCGCGCCAATGCCTTTGATGAGATTGCCCAATGGGCTGTCTGGTGCGTTGCGAATCATACGTGGTGCAGCATGTTCAACGAGCCGCCAAATCAACCAGTTGCGCTGATCCCACTCTTCGGTGCGTAAGTCATCTAAATAGCGATAAATTGGGTCAGTCTCGCGTTTTGAGAGTAAGTCAATGAGCGTTTGGGCTTGAGTATTGCCAAACACAGGGTCATACGTTGGGCGCTGGGGTTGGCGATTGAACAGAGATTTAAACATGATAGTGAACTACGCGCGGAACTGGATGGTTCCGCGTTTTCCGTTAATGAGCCAGTCTT
>JAHDIM010000278.1 GCA_020630805.1 Anaerolineales bacterium | reverse complement strand
CAATACCGTCAGCTGATTGGCGCGGCTAACCCTTTCAAAGAGGGCGATGCCAGCCTGAACATCGCGGCACAAGATGACGCGCATCGGCAATTGGCGCGCGAATTGCTTGGTGCTACGACTGTTGGCGAGATTGACCAGACGCCGCTTTTTGAAGATGAGCTCTATGACTTGGTCAAAGAGACGACGGCGGTCAATGCTGAGGTCAGTGGATGGTCGCTTGGTGAACTGAAAGCGTTCTTGCTGCGTGAGCCTGAATCGGCTATCAAAGCGGTTATGCCTAACTTGTCGAGCGATGTAATAGCTTGCGTCGTGAAGTTGATGAGCAATGCTGAACTGATTGCCGTTGGGCAAAAGGTCTTCAATCCATTGCCGGGCAGCAAGATTGGCAGTAAAGGATATTTGAGTGCCCGCATCCAGCCCAACTCGCCGACGGACAATATCGATGACATTCGCATGCAGGTGTTCTCCGGTTGGTCTTATGCGGTTGGGGATTTGGTTTTAGGCACTAACCCAGTTTCGAGTACACCAGAATCTGTTGCGCAAATTGAGTTGGCGTTGCACGACATCATCACGACCTTTGAATTGGAAGATGTACTCCCTAACTGTGTGCTGTCGCATATTGATATCCAAGCAGAAGTTGAAGCTGTGCAGTCCGGTACAACGGGTATCTGGTTTCAGAGCCTAGCCGGGACAGTCAACGCCAATCAGACGTTTGATGTCACCATTCAAAAGATGTTTGACCACATGGCAAACCGGCCAGGGCGCTATGCGTTGTATGCAGAAACGGGACAAGGCGCAGACTTTACCAATGGACACGGCGAAGGATTCGACATGGTCGTGCATGAGGCGCGTAAATATGGCTTCATTCGGGCGCTAAAACAGTTTGTGAGCCAGGGGCGTGCGCCAGACGCAGCGCCGTGGGTGCATGTTAACGATGTCGCTGGCTTTATTGGTCCCGAAGTGTTCAAGACCAAAGAGCAATTAGTGCGGTGCTGTTTGGAAGATACGGTTATGGGTAAATTACATGGTCTCACCATAGGCTTGGATATTTGCTCAACGCTACACATGGATGTCACGCTTGATGATTTAGATTGGTGCATCGCGCAGGTCATGCCCGCTAATCCGGCCTATCTGATGTCATTGCCTACCAAGAATGACCCGATGCTGAGTTACCTCACCACAGCGTTTGTCGATCACGTCAAAATCCGTGAGCAGTTTGGGTACAAGATCAATGATGCGATGTGGCGCTTCTTTCAAAAGATCGACATCATTGATGCAGATGGAACGCCGACAGAGCACTTTGGCGATCCGCTGTGGGTGTATTGTCAATACCGATTGGCGAAAAACGATCCGCGTTCTTTTGATGAGATCTATGCCGAGGGAGCTGCGATTCTTGACGAGATTCATTCGCGGGGTGTGCCGATCCCCGAAGGCGTGGGGGACCAAATCTGGGAATTACCCCGTACATTAGATCAGGAAATCCGGCGGTTGTATGCAGATGCGAAAGAGAGCTTATGGACGGAATTGACGCCAGAGTTTGCGGCTCAAATTCCGAATGTGTTGGCAGTCACTACCAATTCGAGCGATAGAAAAGACTATATCTATCATCCTGAATCGGGAGAGCAACTTAGCCTTGAGTCGCAAGCGGCTCTTGTCGCATTACGTGACAGTTGGGGCGACGCTATCCCAGACCTGCAACTTCTGATCTCTGACGGGCTCAATGCAAACGCGCTGATGGATAGTGGACACGTATTGCCTTTTTTAGAGGCTTTGCAACCCGCGTTACTTGATGCTGGTTACACACTTTCTAAGCAGCCAATTCTGATCACTCATGGACGTGTTCGCGCTGGGTATCAGTGTGGGGAACTTTTGTTTGGCACTGCGCCTAAATCTAAATCGCTGAAAGGCATCATCCATATTATTGGAGAGCGACCCGGTTCAGGACACCGGAATTTTTCAGCGTATCTGACATTGGCGTCACAGGCGGTTTGGAGTGAGTCGGGCAAAGTTGACCACGACATTTCGCGAGTGGTGTCGGGGATCTCTGACACGGCGTTGCACCCTAAGCTCGCAGCTCAGCAAGTGGTAGAGATCATGTCTGGGCTAAACGACGGTCTTACTTAGTGACAGTCACACTGCCAATCTGCACAAATTCAGCGCCATTTTCAAGCTTAACCCGCTCGCCGGTGCTAGGGTCATACATCCCAATATTTACGCGGTAGTCTCCTGCACCAAGGTCTAGTGGCAGCAACGTGCCGCGCCATTCTGTCAGCGCTCCGTCCCAAGTGTTGAAAGGGCGCAGGCCGTTGCGCGGTTCGCTGTCTTGCTGCGCGAGTACAAAACCGTCCGGCGCTGTGACGTGTAAAAAGACCTTATATGGAATATCTACACCCGGATTTGACCAGTTCAATGCCAGCGCTAGTGGTGTGCCGGCAGTTTTGCTTGCATCTAGCGCTGCGTAGGATAGCTGCATTCCATTTTCAAAAACGACTGTCGTTTGACTGCCAACGTTGTCGACCGCATGCGGCGGCACAAACAGATTGGCGTAGGCGGTCGTGTAGTTGGTTTCGTAGACAAAGGCGGTGTTTTCTAAGAACCAACGCGCATTGTCATTGATTGGGTCACGTGGTCCTGTAATCCAGTCAAACAGCCACACCCGCGACTTGTCTGCCGTAAATGCAGTCAAATCCCCATCGCGCGATTCCTCAGTAAAGTGCGCCAGTTGATAGTCAATTGTGTTGTTGGGTAAGTAACTGTAGAAGTAGCCTGGCACCCAGACCCAAACGTAAACAGCCCCATCATCTTTCTGGATTAGCGGTTCAATTTGACTTGCCAGCGGTCGCCAGTCGACATCTTCTGGAGTTGCGGTGGCATAGAGCCTCTGGGTTGGTCCAATGCTGACCGCAATGAACGCAGCTAGAATGACAGCAACTACTACGCGACTACGTTGACTCAGCCAATAAAGTCCGGCCCCAAAAAGCGCAAGCTGAAGTGGCAAGGTGTACATCAGGAAGCGCGGGAAGAAAAAAGTGTTGAATTGCGTAAACGCATAGCCCAACAGGATTGGCAAAATCACAAGTGTCAATGCCACCCAGCGTTGCCACTTCACGACGCGGGTGCTTAGCCACACGCCCATTAATACAATTGCAAATAACACCACATTAAGCCACCAACTGGTTTGCGGTTCAAAGCCACAGCGCATGTCATGGGGATGCGGGATGCAATCGGCAGGTAGTCCTGCAAATGGCCCTTGGGTGAAATCTACAGCGTGTCTACCGAAGAAGGCCGCCGCCGTATTGAGGTTATTCTGATCAACTTGATCGTTGCTGGCGGCATCGAGCACGCCGATGAAGGTGATCACTACAAACGGCAATAAGATGAGCGCGCCAACGGTTTGAATGCCAATGAAGCGTGCTAAGAACTGCCAGATGTAAGCTTCCCGTTGTCGCAATCCATACAAAATGATGCTCACGTTCAGAATAATGAGGAAGAACGCAAAGATGTAGTGCGAGCCCATCGCGATGACAATCGCAATGGTGCTGATGATCCAATATGCAATCGGCACTTTGCCAGTCTTGCGAAAGCGCAGAAAAGCGCGTTGTAAGACTAGTAGGAGCGTCGTTGCAGCCAACGCAATCAGGCTGTAGCCTTTTGCTTCTTGCGCGTAGTAGATCAGCATCGGGCTGATGGTCAGCAGCAACACCGTAAAAACCGATGCGCTTGGTCGTTTGGAGAGATCTAGCGCCAGCCGCGCTGTCACGGCGATCAGAATGATGCTGGCAAAGACAGAGACCATCCGAATGCTCCAAATGCTGCTGCCAATAACAAAGCTCCACAGTCCAGTAATGCGCCGATACATAGGTGGATTCATATCGACGAGTTCGCTGGCTAGCCGGGCGTTGTCTAGTACGGTCAGTGGCGCATATGTCAGCGTGATGCCTTCATCGAACCAAAATGCGCGTAAATCTAGGTTGTAGCTGCGAAGTGCCAAACCGAAAAGTATGAGACAAAGTGTGATCCAAAAACTGCGTTGCCGAGACATCGGCGAGATTTTACACGGAAGTTAGATATCTACGAAACGGGGTGCTGCGAGGAACCTGTTTCGTGCAGTAGAATCATGATAATGAACTACCAACAAGCACTTGATTACGTTTTTGAATATGCCAACTTTGAGGCGCGTCCGGCAGAGGTGTATGCACCTGAGCATTTCAATCTGTCGCGAATGGAACAATTGCTAGAACTGTGCGGCAATCCGCATCAGACGTATCCAAGCGTGCATATTGCGGGGACAAAAGGCAAAGGCTCCACAGCAGCCATGACAGCCTCTGTGTTGCAATGTGCTGGCTATAAGGTTGGGTTATATACATCGCCGCATTTGGTCGATTTTCGCGAACGGATGCAAGTCTCTGGGGTTTGGATCTCAGAAGAGGCCTTTGCTGCAACAGTGGTCAAAATGCGCTCCGCAATTGAGCAGGTGCACAACATTACCTACTTTGAAATTGCGACGGCGCTTGCCATGCAATTCTTTGCTGACCAAGAGGCTGATATTGCGGTCTTTGAGGTTGGTTTAGGTGGGCGGCTAGATGCGACCAATGTGGTCAAGCCCTTAGTGAGCGTTATCACCGCCATTAGCAAAGATCATACAGGGTTGTTGGGTGACACCATTGAAGAGATCGCTGGTGAAAAAGGGGGCATCATCAAACCGAATATTCCAGTCGTGATTGCCATGCAACCGTTTCCTGCAGCACTAACAACGCTCAAAGGTATCGCAGCGGAACGTCAATCTCCAGCGACTGTAGTGGACTCCCCATTGCCTGACGACGTTGTGATCGCCTTACAAGGCCGCCATCAGCGTGAAAATGCAGCGACAGTAGCAGAGGTTGTGGATGCGCTGCGCATGCAAGGAATTGCAATTTCCCCAGATGCATTTTTTGAGGGTCTGGCAACTGTTCAATGGCCGGGTCGCTTTGAAGTATTTGACCTAAATGTTCCAATTGTGTTAGATGCGGCCCATAATCCAGATTCGGCACAGCGTTTGGTTCAGACGCTGGTAGAATCCAACGTTCCGCAGCCGCCCGTTTTGGTGTACGGTAGTA
>JAHDIM010000277.1 GCA_020630805.1 Anaerolineales bacterium | reverse complement strand
ATGCTGTGAAGTTTTGTACAGGTGGTAAGTCTGCAATGCCCTGTTGTCGACTGTAATTCACAATTGCCTTCGCAACCATATGTTCACTGTCATGCTCAACTGCTGCGGCTAGACGTAATGCATCAACGTCTGCAAAACTGCTGACCATTGCTGTGACTTGCTGTTCGCCAATGGTCAACGTGCCAGTTTTGTCGAATACAACAGCGCCTAAATTGCGGGCAGTTTCTAACGCTAATCGGTTTCGAATAAGAATGCCATTGCGCGCTGAAAGTGAGGTAGTAATTGACACGACTAATGGGACTGCCAGTCCTAATGCATGTGGGCAAGCAATAACTAAGACTGCGACCACCCGCCGAATGACTTCAATATCAAACTGGACTGCAATGAACCACGCAATTGCAGTGAGCGCTGCTGCACCAAGCGCAACGTAGAACAGTAAAGCTGCAGCCCGGTCTGCCAAGACCTGTGTGTTTGACTTGCTCGCCTGAGCCTCTGAAACCAAGCGCATGATGCCAGAAAGCGCACTTTCTTCACCAACTGCAGCGACCTGAACCCGTAATGATCCATCTCCATTGACTGTACCAGCAATTACGGAGCTTCCGGTTGTCTTGGTAACAGGCTTTGATTCCCCTGTCAGCATCGCTTCGTTGACGTTAGATTGGCCATCAATCACAATGCCATCAGCAGGGATCGATGCGCCGGGACGGACTAAGACAATATCATCTTTGACCAGCGAGTTTGCTGAAACAATTTCAATTTCATTGGCAACTGTCACGCGCTCAGCTTGATCTGGCATTAGCGAGGCTAGTGCATCGAGTGCTCCAGACGCTTGGCGAACTGAGCGCATTTCAATCCAGTGACCTAAAAGCATGACATCTATTAACGTAACCAGCTCCCAAAAGAAAGTTTCCCCCCAATTTGCGAGCCAAGCAATAACGCTATATACAAAAGCAACGGTAATTGCCATTGAAATGAGCATCATCATGCCTGGCTGACGGCCTCTCAGTTCACCTTGTGCCATTTGAAGAAATGGAATTCCGCCATAAATAAAGATAGCAATGCCTATTACGGGCGTAATCCAGTCGCTGCCAAGGAAGCTAGGTGCCTGATACCTCAGCCATTGCTGGATCATTGGGCTGTAAACAATGACTGGGATGGACAGCAAGAGCGAAATCCAAAAGCGCTTACGAAACATGTTTTCATGTCCACTGTGATCGGTGTGGTGACTATGTCCGTGGTCATGATGATTTCCGTGATTTGTGTGATGCGCATGTTCACTGTGGTCGTGCGCTGTGTTTGCATTGGTCAAGTGGTCGTACATGGTCTATCTCCTTTTATGCAACGACTTTGTAGTTACGCATCATGCCGCCATCTTCATGCTCCATGTTATGACAGTGGTACAAAAATAAGCCGGTGTAATCTTCAAATTTCAAACGCACTTTGACACGTTCATTGGGCATTAGTAAGACCGTATCTTTCCAACCGTCATCTACATAGCCTGCCGCGAACTCTGGCGAGGTGCCAGTCCGCTCTAATACTTGAAATTGCAAACCATGGACATGGACTGGATGTGGGAACCCTCTTGCTCCATTTATGTGGTTTGTGAACTCCCAGATTTCTGTCGTTCCTAACTTAACGGTCTCTTTTGCACGTACGCTATTTAGCTCAAAGTCAAGACCATCGATTGTAGGCGTCATATGATTGACATAAAAATCAAAACTTCGGTCTGGTTTTAGATTGGTAGGTAGGGGATCAAATCCAAGCGGGGAAAACTCTACTGGTAAGTCCAGGCTGCGACTATGACTTTTCCCAATTTCAAACGTTTGAATCGCCACAGTTTCAGTATTACCGCCTGTAAATGGTAATGCCACTAGGTCTTGCATTGCGCCAGAAAATTCCGAAAAATCTACCCAGATTTCAATTCGTTCTGCGGCACCTAACAACACAAAATCGCGCTGAATGGGCGCAGCAAGTAAGCCGCCATCACTTGCAATTACAGTTAACGGTGTTCCATCTTGCCAAGCTAATTTATACGTTCGCGCATTGGAACCATTCACTAAACGTAAACGATAAGCCCGAGCCTCAACGAATTTAGTCTGTCTGATTGCGCCATTCACTAAGATTTTTCGGCCAAAGTAGCCGGTCATAATCTGATGCATATTGTTGACATAGGTAAGTTGATTATTGCTGTCAAACGTACGGTCCTGAATGATGAGCGGCAAGTCATACGCACCATTTGGTAAGCCATATGTCAACTCTGTAGGCTCTTCCACTATAAACAAACCAATAAGGCCAACATAAAGTTGAGCACCAGCAGCTTTGTGTGGATGAGGGTGATACCAGTAAGTGCCGGCACGATTTTGAACCTTGAATTGATAAATAAAAGTTTGCTCTGGTGCAACAGCATGAAGCGGATGACCATCCATTTCAGTTGGTAAATGTTGACCATGCCAGTGAATGGTTGAGGGTTGGTTGAGCAGATTTTTGAATTCAATTCGAATAGTTTGACCACGCTGTACTCGAATCGTTGGACCAATATAGCTATCGTTGAACGACTGTAGATTGTCAGAAGTTCCTTGAACTAAAGTGCCAACATACTGTGCCATCTGCGTTTTTGCACCAGACAACAATTGTTGTTCACGCATTGTGGCACTTAACTGAATTACAACATCTGGTGTGATGTTGGCATCTATTGATGGCGTAGATGCCGCTTCAACGACAGTTGTCGGCGAGCTCTCCATCATGCGGTTCATATTGCCCATACTGCGTGGTGCGCAACTAGCAAGTGCCATACTGACGCCTGAACTAGCTGCATAGTGTAGGAATTTTCGACGAGATATATTCATAGCGATTGTTAAACCTCTGTGTACTGATTGATGTCAAAATCGTAAACCTTGTACATAACTACAAGGTCAAGTCCCGATTTTGAAACCTAAATTAGTTCGAAATCACAACCAAATAGTTGTATAATCGAACTATATGGATAATTTCAATGAACAGTCTTTACATCTCCAGCAGCAACTAATGGCGTTTGTTCGTAGCTTTGGCTTGCATCAGCCCAATGTCACGCCATGCGGTCAGTCCATCGCTGTGGGGGAGGCCTACATTTTGTTTGAACTTGCGAATATAGAACAAGCCTCACAGTCTGACATAGTCTCAAAACTACAACTCGCCAAAAGTACAGTGAGCCGCATGCTAAGCAATATGCAAAAACGAGGCTGGCTAAAGCGTGAAAAACATGTGGAGGATCAACGCGCGTGGGTTTGGTCATTAACACCAGACGGTGCACAAATGGCAATTAAGATTGCCGCTGCACGTGAACAGAAATTTTCACAATTGCTAACCAACCTGCCACCAGAAAAAATTCCAGCAGTGCTAGATGCGTTAGATACGCTAGTGCTGGCAACCAAGAAATAAGAGATTTCAATGATGAAAAAACTACAACTACTCGCATTGTTCTTTGCCCTATTCGGCGTAGTAGCCTGTGGTGGGGGACAGCATCAAGCGCGTCAGCAAGAGGTCGCTGAACGTGGCGAAACAGTCATGCCTTTTGATCTTGAGCGGACAACTCACATCTTTGAGAAGACGGAATTTGGTGGCGTGCAGCAAGTGCTTTCAGATGATGATGACGCAGAGCAAATTGCGCTCATCCAAAGTCATTTAGAAGAGGAATTTGAAAAGTTCAAGCAAGGTGATTTTTCTGACCCAGCCAAGATCCATGGGCATGATATGCCAGGCTTAGAGGTGTTACGTACAGATTATGCAGCCATAGAGTTAGCGTTTCGAGAATTAGAAAGTGGCGCGGAAATTACCTATACTACAGGCGATGAAACTCTAATTACGGCAATTCATATTTGGTTCGATGCACAACTCATGGATCATGGCCGCCATGCTCAAGGGCATGGGCAGTAAGCGCAGAAAATATAATCTCCTACCGCTCCACAGGGACCTCCAACTCAATATGCCCGCGCTCAATCAACTCTTCCTCAGCCGTGGGAATCGTCACTAGCTCAGGCAAATACGCGCCGGACGTTGAAAACGTATTCGCGCCAGTTGGCTCAAGATACATCGCCAGCACGGCATTGTCGGCTTGATCGAGTGCCTGCAGTAATTCAATCTGATTGACTGTTACCAAATGCGCTGGCTGCGCAAACGGATCAAACTCAATTTCTTCACCGGGCTGTGGGTCAATGCCTTGGGCAACCATCACTTCTGCGACATCATCACGACCGGGCAGGAAGTTGTAAGGAATAGTGACATCTGCCGTTGGCACGGCTAGCATCACCGTGCTTTCACTTTCACGCGAGTTGGCGGTGAGTGAAGCGCTGCTGCCATCGTGGACAGTTTCGGTATTCTCAAAGTCTTCAGGTACATACAGCACGCGTAGGCCTTGCAGCGCGACTTTTGAGAAGGCTTCACCAGTATTAGAATCAAACACAATGGCGGTCACACCAACCATTTGCCCCGGTCGGATCAGGCCTAAGCCGCCGGTGCTGTCGGTCACGCGCACCGCGACCCCGCGTTCATCAATCCCCAACTGAATTGGATCACCAAACTGCGACGCAGCGATAAAGTCGCCTGCGCGACGGTCGTAGGCGAGCATCTGTCCAACGGCTTGTTCGGCATGTGTGAGCGTGTCGGCAGGCACAGAATCGCGGGGGAGTTCACGGGCGGTGAGGTCATTGAGCCGCAGCGTGTGGCCTGCAGGCAGGTTGTAAGCTGCGACTAAGACGGTCGCTTTCGGTTCTGGGATCAGCGCTGCGATGACAAAGATGGCGGTCACCACTGCAGCTAGCATAAGTAGTATTCGTTTTTGCATGGGTAGCTCCTATAGAGGGGTACACGGATGGGATGGAACACGGATATAGCTGTTTAGATTACATTTTTAGGACACGGAAGACACGGAGAGCACGGATTTGATCCGATAAATATCCGTGTTTTCCGTGAAATCCGTGTCCCCATCCGTATCCGTGTAGGAAAAGAAGGGTTAGCCTTCAGCCTTGGGCATGCCGTTTTCTTCGAAGTAGCTTTCAGGCACGCCTGGGGCATGTGGGGGAGGCGCGGTGGGCACGCCAAAGTTGCCATCGAAGTCGTCTTCGAAGGCTGGCTGTT
>JAHDIM010000276.1 GCA_020630805.1 Anaerolineales bacterium | reverse complement strand
TGGCGCTGCATGACATTGGCAAGCTGACGATCTTTTTTCAGGTGTTAAGCGCTGACCAATTGCAACGCCTTCACGATGAGGGTTTCTCATTTGGAAAATATCAAAAGAATTTAACACCCAAACAACGCCATACGGTTGCGGGAAAGATCGCTCTAAAAGACTGGGCTAAACAATTCCCACCCAAGTTGCGGAAAGCGATTTTGCTTATGGTTGCTGGTCATCATGGGGTGTGGTCAATGGATGAAAGGGCAGATCGAAATGCTTGGGATCTTGTTCAAGAGCCTGAGGAATGGTCTGAATTCCGCCAAATTGCAATCGATTTACTAGCGGATAGCTTGGGAGCCAGTGCACCTAGTAATTGGCCTAGCCCTGAGAATGTGTCAGCTGCTATTGCGGCGATCAATGGGTTCACAATTTTGTGTGACTGGCTTGGTTCAAACAGCATTTACTTCAAGCCCGCACCAGACCACGCAAGTGCTGAATACGGCAAGCTTAGCAAGCAGCGTGCCTTGCAGTGTATTACCGATGCCGGTCTGCTCGCACCAAGTTACAGCAATGCTCCACTTGACTTTGCGTCATTATTTGGCTTTGCACCACGCCCGCTACAGCAAGCAATTGATGAAATCCCAGCTGAATTATTACAAGCGCCATCGCTGACGATTATTGAGGCGCCCACTGGCGAGGGCAAAACTGAAGCTGCTTTTGCATTAGCAAATCGGATTGGGCATTTTGCAGGGCAACATGAGTTTTATGTGGCCTTACCAACAACGGCCACCAGCAACGCTATGTACATGCGGATGCAAACGTTTCTGCGTGAACAACTTGGGTTGCCTGCAGAACTGGTGCAATTGGTGCATGGGCAGAACTTTCTGGTCAAAGATGATTTGCAGCTAGATCCATTGCCACAGCCGACTACTCTAGATACGCCTGCGCCTGACCTTAGCTGGTTTGCGCCAAAGAAACGCGCCTTACTTGCTGGGTTTGGGGTCGGCACAATCGACCAAGCTGAGCTTGCTGCGCTAAACGTCAAGCACAATGCGCTTAGGCTTGTTGGGTTGGCGGGCAAGACTGTCATTCTAGATGAAGTCCATGCCTATGACACGTACATGTCAACGATCATTGAGCGCATGTTGGAATGGCTAGCAGCGCTTGGTGCGTCGGTTGTGTTGTTGTCTGCAACGTTACCAGCGGTACGCCGCGCGGCGCTGGTCGCCGCGTATTCAGGTCAGGCGATTGCTGTGGATGATCCGGCTGCAACGGCGTACCCAAATGTGACCGTTGTGGGTGCAGGGCAGTTACATCAGGTTTCACCACCTGCTTATAAGGCCAAAACAACGCTTGCAGTGCGGCCACTGCATATAGAAGAGGAAAACTGGTCTTCCAAAGCACAATGGCTAGTAGATGCCGTTGCCGCCGGTGGCTGTGCCTGCTGGATTGCTAACACGGTGCATCGGGCGCAACAAATTTATGCCGCCGTGCGTGAAATCGCCCCAGATGATTTGCAATGCCAATTACTCCATGCGCGCTTTCCGCTTGCGCAACGCCAATCCATTGAAACTGAAATTATGGAGTTATACGGCAAACCCGCCCAGACACAAAACCGGCCAGCGAAAAGCATCTTAATCGGCACGCAGGTGCTAGAGCAGAGTTTAGACCTTGATTTTGATGTGATGGTGTCTGACTTAGCCCCAGTAGACCTGATGCTACAGCGGGCTGGCCGTGTGCACCGCCACCCAGAGCGGACAAATCGCAAATCGAAATTTACCGTGCCGACGTTCTTTGTTTGCACCGACTTAGACGCAACAGCCACGCCAATTATTGGCAAAGATAAATATTATGGCGACTATGTGTTGCAGCGCAGTTGGCAAGCCTTAGCTGATTGCTTTACGACTGGCGCAATTACTTTGCCCAATGACTACCGCCCCCTGATTGAATTTGTTTACGCTGAAGTTGAACCTACTGTAGACGATGCGCTTTACGCTGCATGGACTGATAAACAGCAACACGCACACAAGCTGAATCAAGAAGCAAAGCGTCGTTTATCTAATAAACCGCACCCGCAAAACGCCTTTACCAAGAACCCAGACGATCCACTTGCGGAAGACGAAGATAGCGCCGCTTGGCGGAATGCGCAAACGCGCTATCAAGACTCAGAAAGCATGACCGTTATTCCGCTAGTTAGAAAGGGGGATAAAGCAGCCTTGCCCCACAACACCAGCAAAAGCTTTGACCTCACAAAGCCCGCTAACCGCGATGATCAGTTTGCTTTGCTGCGCCAAAGTGTGCGCCTTTCAAACCAACATATCGTGTCTGCACTAACGACTATGCCAGATACAGCGCGTTTATTTACGGACTCAGCGCACCTAAAGCATGTACAACCGCTATGGTTAGAAAACGGCAGCGCAATTGTGCCATCAGGAAAACATACCTATGAAATTGAACTTGATATGGAATTAGGAATTGTAATTAAAAAAAGACCAAAGTGAGCGTTGAATGCACTTTGATCTTTCAGCCCCACTACTGTGGGGAGCCGTAACAAGATGTATTTCTTTTACGGTTCATCTCCAATTGAAATTTGGAGAGCGTTACGTATATTATACACAATATAAGATATATTTGTTTTACTTAGAATTTATATGCTACAATCGTTTCCACACAAACGTTCTAGTGGCGATAGCCAAGGAAACAATATGAAATATTGGGAAATTCAATTACAAACCTATCAACAGACCTGTGTTCAAAAAATTCAATACTGTTTACACCGTACACATAACGGGAAAACTGCGAAAGATATTTCTGTTGATACAGGGATACCTCTATATCAAGTAATGAATCTGTTAGAGCAATTGAATTCGAAAGATCTTGTATATAAACAAAAAGGGAAATGGTTTCCAGAGTCATAGTCGCCAAACAAATGAAACCTGAAGTCATTTCCCCAATTCAATAAGGAGTTTAACATACCTTGAGTCTTAATAACTATTCTTTCAATCTTATCGACGCACCGTGGATTCGCGTCACAGATCGCTCTGGAAAAGCCAGCTTTGTTGGCATCAGAGCGTTACTAGAAAACGCGCACCAGTATGCAGCGTTGTCTGATCACTCGCCAATTACAGTGGTCAGTACGCATCGCTTGTTGACCGCTATTTTGCAAGATATCTATCGGCCAGACATGACCGAGGACCTTGCTGAAATTTGGGAAGCTGGCGCGTTTGACAGTCAGCGCATTGCAGACTTTTGCGCTGAATTTGAGCATCGCTTCGATTTATTTTCTGAAGAGTGGCCGTTCATGCAAACGGCGGATGAAGCACTGATTCCAGAAAAGCGTGGCAATGGTAAATCTGTTGGTTATCTATTTTATGAACAGCCAGCAGGCACCGCAGTCACGCATTACCAGCATGCCTATGATGCGCAACATGCGTATTGCGCTAAGTGCTGTGTGCAAGGGTTGCTCGCAATTCCTGCATTTGCTTCATCTGGTGGTGCCGGTATAAAGCCGTCGATCAATGGGGTGCCGCCCATCTACCTCATTCCTGGTGGCGAAACCTTGTTCAATTGGCTGTGCGCCTCACTTACCATGCCTGAGTATCAACCTAAAGTCGCGGTTTCAGACGAAATTCGACCTTGGTGGCGGCGGGCGGACAATATTGTTGAAAAGCAAAAAGTGCGCTTGCAGGTGGGGTATGTAGAAAGCCTGACGTTTGCAGCGCGACGAGTGCGTTTACATCCCGAAAGTAGCGCTGCAACATGTTCACGCTGTGGTGAGATCACGTCAACTGTCGTGCGTGAAATGGTGTACCAAATGGGCGAAAGCCGCCCGAAAGATGCGGCCTTTTGGTTTGACCCGTTTGCCGCATACAAATTACCTAAACCAGATGCAAAAGCAACGGATAGACCTATTCCGGTACGACCGGTTGCAGGCAAGCCCGCTTGGCGAAATTACAGTTCCTTCTTCCTGCCGACTGAAAAAGATGCCAAAGAACGTTTTCAGCGTCCATCGATTATTGATCAGCTAGAGGATGATGAACTCATAGATGCGCTGCCGTATTCTGACAAGCTACCCATCCCCTTTCAGGCGATTGGGTTGCGAACAGACATGAAAGCCAAAATATTTGAATGGGAACAAACCGGATTCCTGCTAATACCGCATGAATTACAAAATGCTGAAACAGCCTTGTTTGTGCGCCGCTCACTGAACTTTGCCATTGCAGGCGCCACCATCATTCGGACAACGTTCCGCAAACATTTTGGTGGCAAAACAGACAAGTCAGAACGGCACAAAGCGCTAAAAGACACCATGGTTGCCAATTACTGGCAGCAGCTTGGTCCGAGCTTTAGTCAATTTGCGTTAGACATTGCAACAACAGATGACCAAAACAGCCGTTACACAACCTGGCTGCACACAGTAGAGACCCACGCGAATGCGTCTTTCAAGCAATTTTCAGAAATGGTTGGCAACGATGCGGTTTCACTCCGGCAACGCGTTCAAGGCCAAGCCCATTGTGCAGCATCCATTCGCAAATTACGTAAAGAAAACTATCAAGCGGAGGAGCAATCATGAGTGATAGATCAGACAAAATGATAGCGCAGGCAGAAAAATTTATTGCCGCGCTTGAAGCGCTTAGTGCGGGAGACCGTGCAAAACTAAAGCGCAATGCTGGCAAAACCTTAGCGCAGTCACGCGGGGTGCATGCCGTTTTTTACAAGGCGCTGCCGTTTGATGCGGGCAAGTTTCAGCGCGAACGCGATGCATTCTTTTTAGTTGCAACGCTGCACCCGTTAGCAGAGGCAGCTAATACCAAGTCGCTGGCGAATGCGATGCGCATTGCCCGTAGCAAAAAACAGGTGAACGAAGATGGGTTTGATCGCCGCTTTGAAAGTTTGCTCAATGCAAATTTAGAGCAACTCCCATTCAGATTGCGCCAAATTGTGCGTCTACTCAAGTCGGCTGATGTTGGCATTGACTGGCCGCAATTACTCGTTGATATCCAAGACTGGACCCAAACCAGCCGCTTTGTGCAAGAAAACTGGGCCAGAGATTACTACGCAAAACAAGAGAACAACTAACAGGAGACCCTGACATGCTTATTCAAATTCACATGCTACAAAACTATGCCCCGTCTAACCTCA
>JAHDIM010000275.1 GCA_020630805.1 Anaerolineales bacterium | reverse complement strand
ATCGATCAGTCTAGGTGTAATTCTGAAAGACAGTCTTTTGAATGACTCTCGCCACGCCACGGCGTGGCACTAGACGGGTCCGTAGATTACGCATCCACTTGCACGAATCGTTGCCAGGCTACAATCGCAATCAGTCCAATCACGGGTACCCAAGTGAGTGTACTCATCGCAAAGGTCAGCCCGTTGGCATCGGCGACTTGGCCAATAACCCACGCGCCAACGCCGTAAGGCACCCAACCAATGCCCATAATGAGCGCCGAGGCCAGCCCAATTGCTTTTGGCCATGCATCTTGCGCTAACAACAGTGTGATTGGAAAGCTAATCCCCACGCTGATACCAATGAGCACGCCTGCAATACTTTGCAGTGTCCCCCCAGTATTCAAGAATACCCATTGCGCCACGATGAGCAGGCTCAAACTGACCATCATCATGGTCACGCGGCCAACCCAGTCTGACAGCGGTCCACCAATCAGACTGCCGATGCCCATTGAAAAGAGTACGACAGAGAGTTGCGCAGCCGCAGCGGTTTCAGTCAATCCGCGTTCGATGAGCCACAGCGGGATGTAACTTGCCAGTCCGCCTTGTACCCAAGAGCGCGAGCCAACGGCAACCACGATCAATAGTAATGCAAGCCAAGAACCAGTCGTCCGTTCGCCTTTTAGCGGGCGGACGACTGGCTGTTCTGGTGGCAATAATCGAAAGAGTGCGATGAGTAGCACGCCAATGAGCAATGCGAGTGGCAGTAAGGTGAGGGTGCCACGCAAGCCAAAGTACCCTAGAAACACAGCGATGAAGACGGGTGCGGTCGCAGCGCCCCAATTGCCAGAGACTGAAAACAATGACATTGCTAAGCCGCTGGCACGCGTATTGGTCTCACGTACCAAAGCCGCTGCAGGTGGATGAAAAGCAGCCGATCCTAGGCGGGCTAGCACGATACAGACAATAACAAGTACATAACTCGGGCTGACGCCAACGAGACTCATCAATATCCATAAAAAGATCACACTATAGAGCGTCATCTGGCGCGTGCTGTAACGATCTGCCAGCCAGCCAAACAGCGGTTGCGTCAGGGATCCTGCAATCGTGCCAAACAACGCAATTCGCCCGATTTGTTCAAAACTCAAATTGAGCTCAGTCTGCAAATAAGGATAGATGGCGGGCAGAATATTACTCCCCATTTCTAGCAGAAAATGCGAGCTTGCGACGACTAAGGCTGCTGTTGGAAGGGTGCGCGGAACTGCAGTTGTCTTTTGCATGGGCGCGACTCTAGCTGAAAATGTGAAAAACAAAAACGACGCCGTTCAAAGGCGTCGTCATTTCAGCAAATTGTTATCCGTTACTCGCGAATTATAGCGGCGGCGGTTGATCCATCAGGCCGTCTAGCGTCGTGTTTTTGACGTTGTGGTGTGCCATCAGGCTGGCTTGCAGCGTACTATTTTCGGTGTGTAGATCTAACAATTGGGCACGCATGCGCTGCATCTTAGAGCGGTCGCTACTGACCCGATCTTGTAACCGTTCAGCACGCGTGGCTAAGTCCTGATTTTCGACGACTAAGGCACTCAGCCGTTCGTTGGTGTGCATGACGTTTTCTTGTAGTAACCCAATTTCGTAACGAGAGTGTTCTACGAGCAATTCACGTTCTGCTTTCAACGTTTCTATTTTTTCGGTGGCCGCTTCTAATCTGGCTAAGGTTGCTTGCAGTATTTGTGTCTGCTGTGGATCTTCTCGAATTGCGGGGGCTGGCGTGGCTTTGACAGTTGAAAGCTCTTTGGCCAATTGCTGGGCAAACAACAGCTTTTCTGCTTCGACTTGCTGTAAACGATCTTCCAAGCCCTTAGACGCTTCAAAGGCTTTTACCACTTCCCAATGCAGTGACATCATGTTTTCACGATTGGTCGTCACGTAATTGGTGTGTTCCGCCTCTAGTGTGCGGTAGCGGCTTAGCAGTTGTTTTGCATGTTCGCGGCTTTTGAGAAGTGCTGCGCGAAGATATGCGCGATCTTGCAGCAGCTTTTCGACCTTTGCTTCTAGCGCGGAGATCTTGCGATCTGCCATGAGCATCGCCAAGACCCAAGCTGCAACAGCTCCGATCAAAAATGCTATTCCCCATGTCATCATCGTGGTTGTCTCCTTACACCAATTGAGATGCTTGAATCTAGCACTTGCAGGTCTGTTTTGTCTGTAGGGCAGTTGTAATAAAACCGTTATAAACACTTAACGATAGTTAGCAATCTAGTCTACAGGGACATTACAACTACTGTATCATGACTCAGTTAAGGTCTATGCTTTAGGTATTGTTGGAGTTTGGTTTATCTATTTGCGAAGCTTGAGGTGAGCGTGGTTGGATGATGGTGCATGTTTTCACCGTTTGAATTAAGCACTTCTGCTAGCAGTGTTTCTGGGTCACCAGAATAGTTAGGTTCGCTGTCTATTTGACATGACACGTCATGTCACTAGGCAACAGGCAAGGTCAGTGTAATCGTCGTGCCTTGGTCTTGTCCCGCTGAAGATGCTTGAATGGTGCCATGCTGCGCCTCAACCATCGCTTTCACAATCGCAAGGCCCAGTCCGCTGCCTCCCGTTTCCCGCGATCGGGATTTGTCCGTGCGATAGAAACGATCAAAAAGGTGATCAAGGTGTTCAGCGTCAATGCCGGTGCCGGTGTCGGTCACTTGAATTTGAACGACATCTTCAAGTGTTGTAGCTTCCAGCGTAATTTGGCCGTCGTTTGGTGTATGACGCAGGGCATTGCTCATCAGATTGCCCAGAATCTGATGCACCCGCTGCCGATCTGCATAGACATCTGGCAGTGAGTGTGGCGCAACGAGATTGAGGGTGATGCCATTGTCTGTTGCCAACGGCTCAAAGTTTGCGATGGTCTCCGTCAAAATTTTTGAGATGGAAAGCTTGCCTAGATTGAGCGACAGCTGTTGCGCCTCTGCCCGACTGAGTAAGTGCAGGTCTTCTACAAGGCGTGTTAACACGCGAGTTTGCCCATATAAGTTGGCAACTTCAGTCTCGTCTAAGGTGTAAACGCCATCTAGCACGGCGCGCAGATTTCCTTCTAGTACCGTGAGCGGCGTGCGCAGTTCATGGGAGACATCGGCAATGAGATTGTTGCGCAGCGTTTCGGCTTTTTGTAAATCAGACGCCATGCCATTAAAGGCCGTTGCTAATGACGTAATTTCACGCGGCCCTTTCAGATCCACCCGCTGGCCAAAGTCACCGCTCCCGATATTACTTGCAGCTTCAGCCATTTTGCTAAACGGTCGCGAAATTAGGAACGAAGCGATCCCGCCAGCCAAGGCCCCAAGGATGGCAATTCCGAATGCAATGCGCAAAACAATAGAAGGAATTACGCTCCACGCATGCTTAATACTGCGCGGGCCACGGCGTGGCGGTCCTGTCCTCGGGACATCTGTGTGGGCTTCCTCTTCGGCGTCTGCAACGCGTTCTTCATACCGTTGCTGATCGTTCGCATCGAAATCAGAGGGTCTATCAAAATCCCCAAAAAGCGCAATCAACACAATTGGAATGGTGATCGCGGTCATGAGGACCAGCGTGAATAACAGGGTAATCCGAATCCAGAGACGGTTCATTAGAATGAATATCAGGCGTCAGCGATCAGCCATCAGCTTTCGCGGCGGAAACGATAGCCAATGCCATAGACAGTTTGAATGTAAGTCGGTTCAGTTGTATCCGGCTCGATCTTGCGGCGCAGATTACGAATGTGCGTGTCAAGCGTGCGGCCTAAGCCTTCGTAGCTGTAGCCAAGCGCTTTTTCAAGTAGCTCTTCACGACTATAGGTGTAACCTGGGTTGCGCATCAGCGTTTCCAGTAGCTTGAACTCGGTTGGAGTTAGTTCAATGATGTCACCGTCCAATGTGAACTGATGCTGGTTCAAGTCTAAGGTTAGCGCCCCACTGCGGAGAACGGTCGTGACTGGCTTTTGTTCAAAATCGATGCGGCGCTGGAGGGCTTTGACTCGTGCCACAACCTCACGCGGGTTGAATGGTTTGGTCATGTAATCATCGGCGCCAAGCTCTAAGCCAATGATCTTGTCAGCGTCTTCTGCACGGGCGGTCAGCATAATAATCGGCAGCTTTTCAAACAGCGGATCAGCGCGTAATGCGCGAGTGACATCCCAACCGTCACGGTCTGGTAGCATCAGATCAAGTACGAGTAAGTCTGGTTGCTCACGCCGCAGTGTTTGGATGGCCGTCTCACCGTTATAAGCAGTTAGGACGGTATGGCCAGCCTGTTCTAAATACCCTTTTACAAGCCGCACAATTTCGGCTTCATCGTCTACAACTAATATTCGCATCAGATTAGCGTTTCAATTTACTAAGACGCTGGCGGAGGGTAGGCACGCGGGCCACCAATAATGCCAGCAGAATGATCAATACCAAGTAGTCTTCTTTTACAAGCGCCACGTGCAGCCCGACCAACACTGCAACGGCATAGACCCCTTTGTGGAGGCGCTTCCAGTCTTTCTTCAGCCACTTGATTGCGCGATTGGTCGAGGTCAGCGCCAGCGGCAGCATGATGACTAGCGCGACAAACCCCAGCCAGTACTCGAAATGATTGAAAATATCAAAGAGCGCGTCTTGCAGGTTGAGATCGAAGCGTCCACTGTAAGAAAACAGATGCAGCAGTGCATAGGCAAACGCCCATAGGCCTGTGGACTTCCGGATGGTGACTAAGCGCTTGAAGCGTGTCACGGTAAGCAACGGCGTCACGGCCAGCGACAAAATGAGCCAACGTCCGGCCCATTCGCCGACTTCTGCCGTCATTTGCTTGGCAATGCCGTTTAGCGTTCCAATCGAAATCATTTGCGCAATGAACGCGAAGAATAACACCGCCGCGAGTATATTCACGAGCAGCCAGAGCCAATTCTTCTTCATCCAAGCCTGCATGGTTTCAGTATAACGTGTGGAACAGAATACCTTCACGAGGAATTCTGAAGATGTTGTGGAGAGTATTCTGCATCAGCCTACGCTACCGCTCTCAAGTAATAAAAAATCATTCAATTGGAACAGCAATGCTTATCCAGAACTCAGGCTATTTAATCAAACACTGTGTCACGTCTGATTTGAATTCAAATCAGAAATACTAACCATAGCGATAGCACGAATGACATCAAGGCTTTGGGTATAGCTAAGTGTTTCGCAACAAGAATCTGGTT
>JAHDIM010000274.1 GCA_020630805.1 Anaerolineales bacterium | reverse complement strand
AGCCTCCTCTATGGCACGTAGGTAATAGAACTTCGTGCTCGTGATGACACTGCAACTTTCCGAGAGCCAGCGCCAACCCGGTCTTGGTTCCGTCAGCTACCCACACGGCACATCGACAATCAGCAACTGCTCGGCCAACTGCCCATCCGCGGAACGCACGCCGATGTTGAGGCTATAGGTCTGCCCACATTCCGCTGCGAGGTCAAACGCGAAGCGGCCAAAGTCACCGTATTCACGTGAGATCAACACTGGACCACGGAATGGCACAGACTGCCCATTCACAAAAACGCGAAACGGCGTTTGGCCGCCCCCAATCAGACCACCAAATGCCAAGCAGGTTGGCACTCCACGCGTGCTGCTGATGTTCTCTAACGCGAGTTCTGTCATCAACATCGTGCCTTGTAAGCGGCTCAAGCGCTCACCCTGATACGATCCAAATCCACAGCTTGGCGGTTTTGCGCCATCCACCGTTGTAGCTAATCCACCGGCACTACCGCCAGCGATGACAAGTCCTACAGGCGCTTGATTGTTTGCGTCTGCAGGGGCTGTTGTTGGTGTTGGCGTAATTGTTGGAATCGCCGTAGGCACTTGCGGTACGGACGTGTTCGTGACGATCACAACTGTCGGCAGACTTGTTGGCGGTGGCTCAGTGGCTGGGACAACAAGCACCGGAGTTGGTGTTGCTGTAGGCGCGAAAGTGGGTGTGTTTGTCGGAACTTGCGCTGTCTCAGGCCGATCAGTTGGTAACGGCAAGCGAATCACATCACCCGGATAGATCAGGTTTGGGTTAGGGATCTGTGGGTTAGCCCTAATAAGGCTGGTCAGCGTGATGTTGTGCGCACGCGCAATTTTTGAGAGCGTATCGCCCCACCGCACGGTATAGGTTGTATTCTGGGCAGCAGCAGCACCGGCAATTGCAAGTGTCAAAAGTAACACGGCAGCCGTAATAAAAAGCGTCTTGAATATTTTCATTAGTATTTCTTATTGCCAAGCAAAATTGTTAGCATTACCTATCCCTCAGCCGGACACAGGGCTTCGGTGCTAAAATTTTGTCTCAATCCAATTATCACTGTGGCACCCCTGTTTTGAGTAGTGTCACGCAACCCAAGCTCTCCCATTACTACCCAACGCTACGGTTTATTTTTCGTTTTCATTCATGCACAGTCTCACTGAAAAGGCCCTAGCGGGGAGCCCACGCGCGCTTGCGCGGCTCATTACTCAAGTCGAAAATGACACACCGCTTGCACGCCAAGCGCTGACCGACTTACATTCCCATACCGGAAAGGCGCAAATTGTCGGCATTACTGGTGCTCCAGGCTCTGGTAAAAGCACGATGGTGAACGAACTCGCCAAAGAGTTTCGCCGCCGCGACAAAACCGTGGCAATTGTGGCCGTTGATCCCTCCAGTCCCTTCTCTGGTGGCGCTGTGCTTGGCGACCGCATTCGGATGCAAGATCTTGTCAGCGACAAAGGCATTTTTGTACGCAGTATGGCCTCGCGCGGTAACTTAGGCGGGCTGGCAATTGCCACCGCCAACGTCTCCAGCGTGCTGGATGCAGTTGGCTACGATGTAATTCTGATCGAGACCGTGGGGGCGGGTCAGTCTGAAGTCGATATTGCCAGCACTGCGCATACGACGTTGGTCATCGAAGCGCCAGGCATGGGTGACGATGTGCAGTCAATCAAGGCTGGGATTTTGGAGATTGGCGATATTCTGGTGGTCAATAAAGCAGATCGTCCTGAGTCGCGGCGCACGATCAAAGCCTTGCAAGCAATGTTGGAGTTAGGCCATTCGACCAAGACCCTGCATCATGGACAGGTGATTGAAACTGCTGCTGTTGTCGACTACAACGAATGGATGGTGCCCGTGTTGCCGGTCACGAGTCTAACGGGCGATGGTATCTCTGAATTGGTGTCGCATATTGAAACACACTTTAGTTGGCTGAAAGAGAGTGGCAACTTTGAACTGCATCAGCGGCTACAGTTTGAAAAACAGATCAGGCAGTTGTTACAAGCTGCGGTTTGGGAGCGGCTAAACGGCTCCCGTTTTGAGGAACTATTGCAACAGGTTTCTGAACGCCAGCTTTCGCCCCACGCTGCAATTGAGGCGCTGCTGAAGTTGTTGTAGGCTTATTGCGTAAGTTCCGCCAAGACAGCTTTGCGCTGAATTTTCCCCGAGCCAGTCATTGGTAGAGCCTCTGCAAACTTGAGCACCCGCGGCTGTTTATAGCCAGCCAATCGCTGACGACCCCAGCGCTCTAAATCTTCAGGAGACAATGGCGCTTGCTCTGATTTGACGACCAGTGCACCTACTTTCTGGCCCCACTCGGCGTCTTCAATTCCAACGACGCAAGCCTGCTCAACCAGCGGATGTTCAAGCAAAATCCGTTCGATTTCAGCCGGATAGATATTTTCTCCACCGCTGATGATGATGTCACTGCGGCGTTGCACAATCCACAAATTGTCGTACGAATCGATATAGCCCATGTCGCCCGTCATCAGTTCACCATTGATGAGCGTCTTCGCGGTTGCCTCTGGATTTTCAAAATAGCCGCGCATAATGGTCGGGCCAGACACAGCAATTTCGCCGACTTCGTTCCGACGCACGCTATTCAACCGACCACCAGACCGATCCAACACGCGGATGTTAGTGAACATTAGTGGGCAGCCCACGCTACCTGGGAATTTTTGTACATCCTGCCAGACCATTGTTGCAACTTGAGAAGTTGCTTCGGTTAAACCGTAGGTAGTTGCAACAGGCACATTGGCCTGCAAACATTGCTCAACCAACGCTGGAGAAGCTGCCGCGCCACCAAGCAGTAGATGACGTAGTGCAGGTGCCTCTAAGTTGGGGTACTCCGCCAGCAACCGATGCAGCATCGTCGGTACCAATGAAGTCAGGGTGATGTTGTTCGTCTTGAGATGACGCGCGTAGGCTTCGATAGAGAACTTTGGCTCTAGCACAACCGTTGTCCCGTAGAGACATGAGCGAAACAGCACCGACAGCCCCCCAATATGGAATAACGGCAAGCTACTGAGCCAGCGTTCGGATTTGTCTAAGCCGAGCCGCATGGCGGAGGCAGTTGCGCTATAGTAATGATTGTTGAAGGTGATTTCAACGCCTTTGGGGAAGCCACTCGTTCCAGAGGTAAAGACAATTGCCTGCACGCGTTCAGCGGGCAACGGCACAAACAGCTCTGGTGTTGGAGACAACTCTGACAGCGCCACGGTGTCTGTCAAATTCGGCCCATCAACAGAGTACAACGGAACATCTAGCTGACTAGCCGTTTCTTCGTGGGCGGAATCACAGACAATGATCTTGCACTGGGTCACGTTTTGCTGCCATTGCAATTCCGAGACAGTGAGCCGCGTATTGAAAGGTACCAGCGTTGCCCCAATGCGTGTGAGGGCGTGAATAATGAAGACATACTCTGCGCGTGTATGGAGTAATGTCCCAACTTTGTCGCCTGGCATAACGCCAGCGCACGCTAAGCGCCGCGCAAACATTTCTGCGCGTAGATCTAAATGATCATAAGTCCAGCGAACATCGCCAACCTGTAAGGCCAACGCGTGCGGTGTGCGTTTTGCACGATAAGTGATCCAATCGGTGGTAAGCATAGAAAATGGTAGTTACTCAGTCGCGCACTAAACCTTCAGCTTTTGCTCTCCAGTGCCAATGATATGAATCCCAGAAATCTGCGCTGCTGGGTATTCGACACCTTTTCAGAGTAAATACGATAAAAAGACCACTTGAAATGGTCATCTCGCTTAATATTGTATTGGTTTTTATAGCGTCTGTTGGTAAAACACAAGACACGTTTTGGTTCAGGGTTCGTTATAAAATTTTGCAACAAATGTAATTTATCAAATAGTGCGAATAGTTGAATTAAAAGAAAAAGGCCGAGTATTTACCCGGCCTAGCCACACTATCGAGCAAACTAAGGGGGGTGTTTGCTCTTGCAAAGGAGGAAAGGACACTTATAGTGTACGACACTTTGTGAAACTTGTCACATAAGAACTGCATTAACATTCGCTTGTGATACTTGTCACAAGTGAACAAATATCAGGACTGATTGTCGCAAAACGCCTAGAAACTATGAAAACTTCAGCACAATTTGTGAATAAAACCCTTGAACGCATTGGATACTCGGGTGATTTAACACCCACGTTGGAAACGCTTACACATTTGCAACGCGCGTTCCTATATTCCGTCCCGTTCGAAAACCTCAATATTCATATCAATCGACCGATTCACATGGACGCCGAAAGTGTCTTCCAAAAAATTGTAATAGAACGGCGCGGCGGCTTCTGTTATGAGTGTAATTCGCTGTTTGGCGACCTTTTACAAGCGCTTAACTATCAGATTACGATAATTTCAGCACGCATGTATGGCAGTCGTGATATCGCAGGGCCAGAATTTGATCACTACACAATTTTGGTGAACTTAGAGCAACTGTACTTAGTTGACGTCGGCCAAGGCCGTGGTTTCCGCACCCCACTCAAACTAGATGGGTCTACCGTGAGCGCTGAAGGAACTTTATATAGATCAGTGCAACTTTCAGGCCACGAACAAGTCCAAGCCAAAGATCCTGACGCAGACTGGAAACCAGTTTTCAATTACACGCGTATCCCAAGGGCACGCCCAGACTTTGCAGCGATGTGTGAGTATCACCAAACTTCACCAGACTCCGTCTTCACCAAGCAAATGATGGCAACCCTTGCCACGCCAACAGGCCGTAAAACGTTGACACATATGACGTATAAGGAAGATGGGAGAGAGCGGCAGCTTGCAGATGAAGGTGAGAGAAGAGCGTGTTTGTTGGAGGAATTTGGGTTACGAATCTAGTGCGTACTGCGTAGTACGTGGCAAAATTGTTGACAAAGATCATAAATTCACAAATGACCGAAGTGCGAAATATCGCTACGCAATACGCAGTACGCATTATTTGCAAAACTTATGAAAAAAAATTACCAACAAACCCTTTCCGACTACAACGCCGCCTATAAATGGATCCTCAGCCACATTGTGGCCGATGCTACGCCGGATGACGACCGCACGTTTGAGAGTGGCGTGGCGTCTTATCGGGCGAAGTTTGAGGCGTATGAAGAATTTCTGGCGTTTATTGGCAATCCGGAGCGCAAGTTCAAGTCAGTGCATGTGGCAGGCACCAGCGGCAAAGGGTCGGTGACAACACTGACATCTGCCTTGCTGCAAGCCTGCGGGCAGCGCGTGGGCGA
>JAHDIM010000273.1 GCA_020630805.1 Anaerolineales bacterium | reverse complement strand
ACCAAATTACCGTTGCGCATTTGAGGAGATTGCTGTCAAATGCGCATAGCTCTGTTTGGACTTCCTAATCTTGGGTGGTTACTAGCGGCAAGCCTTACCTGCGGACGCAAGCTCAGCAAGGAATTTCTGGATAAGCCATAGTTATTAAACACACTCTGAAAGGGTAGGATCATAATGCTGTCTTTCTGTGCCACTTTGTTGGAAACTTTGGCAGTATAGAACTGAAAGAAATAAATCAAAATAAAAAAGCGCGGCATTCAAACTTGAATGCCGCGCTTTTTATATCAGACGGAGGTTACCGTCTACTCAACAGCGACCGTATTTTTCGTTTCAACCACTGGCGGGATTGAAGGATCGCCCTCTGCTTCAGTGACAACAGGTTGCTTTTCAATGGTGACCTTCACTTGGGCGGCAACCCCGACCGGCAGGGCCAATTCATCCATATCTTGCAGTTTGATGATGTGATCACCAGCAACAAAGGCAACATCAGTTTGCCAAGTACCGTCTTCGGCAATAATGACAATCGTCTCTGGGTTACTACTTGGCGTAAGCAAGAATGCTGCGCCACCTAACCCTGTCCCATGAATGGTAATCAGCCCGCTAGATTTATGCTCAACGCGAATGTTGGTGTCCACCGTTACTGGTCCTTCCAACACTGGCACAACCCGCGCAACTAAGCCGCCAGTTCCATTTGGATACAACTCAATATTGAACCCACGGTCATTGAAATACGATTGACATGGTTCAGTGGTGTCAGACTGACCCAAACATTTGGCAACATCCAGCGCTGTAAATTGCGCAATTTTCACACCTTGACGATCTTGTGCCGCGACGTACACAGCGTAACCATCGGCTTCGCGGAAAATGTGCAACCCAGGGTCTGGGCTGCCAACTTTATTCACCACGGTCACAGAGTCTTCTACTGCCGCGCCCGCGTTCTTTTCTTGGCGAGCATCAAACTGTGAGTCGGTTAGGGCTGCGGTGTTTGACGTTGGAACCGGCGTCGGAACTGGATTGTGATCTGTAAGTTCAGCATCCACACTGGTGGGGCGGACCTTCACAATCAAACCGCCGATGCCGTTCGAGAATAAGCCAGTTTCATAGCCTTGGTCATTCTCATAGGTTTCACACAGGTCGTTAGGCTTTGTGTTGGCCCGACATTTGTCGGCCTCGGCCTCAGTGATGTGCGCGACTTTTGTCGTGCTCCCATCACCACGGTCTACGTAAACCGTGAAATCCTCACCTTCGCGAAACAAAAACAAAAATCGACTAGGGTTGCCTAGCCAGTCACGGATGACAGCGTTTTCGCCGCCAGCGTCTTCATTTTGTAATTGCTCGCTAAGGGGAATGGCATGGTTCGCGAGTACGGGATTATTCGTACTCCAAATATTGAGTGCAATTAAACCGAAAATCGGCAGTATCGCTACCCAAAATAATCTATACAGTTTGGTTGGCAACATACAACAAATACTCCTCTTTTCCTTCACAAAAATGTTGCTCACATTAAATACGGCTACGTGAGACTTGTTTTCTTAGATCAACTTTTAGGGGACTGTAATTATTGCAGTTGAGATTTCAATAAACAATCGTTAATTACGTAAATATACGCACTTGTAACGAACTTCAAATCACGTTCATACGCTAGCTAGGCGATACGGAATTAAGTTTGTAAATACTAGAGTTTTGGCCAACATTGTCAGAGTGTGCTTATGCTTCACTCACGTCGGGTTAGTGAAAGTCCATTATTATTGCGACATGCTGAGAAAGAGACTGTGGATTTTGATGGCACTAATGCTGACTCTTGCAGCGTGCCAGACCCAAGACGAGGGTATGCTGTTGATTGTGCATCCTGAAATTACAGGTTGCGCCGACTTTGGCGTACGTCACTGTATGCAAGTGAAGTTTGCCGAAAGCGATGCAGACTGGACACTCTTCCCGTTTGAAGTAGACGGGTTTGCGTTCGAACAAGGCTATGAATATGAACTGCGCGTGGCGGTTGAAGGCGAAGGTGCAGACGCCCAATATTCGCTGTTGGAGATAGAATCTAAAACGCTCCGTTAGACACGAAGCGTTTCAATAGAAGGAGAAGAAAACAACCCTAACAGGTCAGTTTCCAGTTTAAATTTATCGCTAACATTTTGCTTTGCCCACTTCTTTATCACGATATAAGAAGTAAGCAGTTCATTTAGCTAAAACTTTTCAATGTCCCTTATTTCCCTAGGCCAGCGCGCGCCAGATGTCACGTTGACGACCGTAAAGAACACCTCTGTTCAGCTCTCTAACGCTTGGCAAGGCCGGGCAGCGCACCTCATTTTCCTCCGCCACTTGGCCTGACTCCCGTGACAAGATCACGTGGCGCAGGTTGTGGCACATCACGCAGACTTCAAAAGTAAGAATATTCACATTGTAGCCGTCTCATTTGGGACTCCCGACTGGGCCAAAATGTGGTTGGAGCAGACCCAAGCGCCAATTGATATTTGGCTAGATGCAACGCGCAATAGTTATGCAGCTTACGGATTAACCAGCTCAGTATGGGCATCATGGGGGCCGCGCAACTTGTTGTACTATGCCAAAGCCTTATGGCGAGGCGACAAATTACAAGAACATCGCGGCGATACGAATCAACTTGGCGGCAATTTTATTGTGGATCACAATGGAATTGTCCGCTTTGCATACCGCAGCAAAGACCCGACAGATCGGCCAAGTGTTGCGGAACTTTTAGAAGCAATCGACTCAATCAATACTATTGGAGCAAGCCCATAAGATGAACAAATACAAAATCCAACTCATATTATTGACGTTGGTGTTTGGGATTTTTGCAGCTGCGTGTAGTTCACCTGCACCAGTTGAAGAAGTTGCCGAGCTGCCAGAGCCGGATGTTGAGGTCAGCGTTGCTGAGCCAACCGAAGCCGAGGTCGTTCCAACGGAAGTGCCCACGGATCCTCCAACAGAGGTTCCAACGGATGTTCCGACTGAAGCACCAACAAATACTGCCGAACCAGAACCAGAACCAGAGCCAACGGAAGCTGAGGTTGTAGAAGAAGCGGAAGCCGAAGTGAGCTTTGTCGGCACTGTGCCACCGCTTGGCGGCATCACCGAAGATGTTAGTTTTGTGACCGCGACTGGGAGACCCCAGTTTCTCAATTCTTACGCCGATTGGTGAAGTACTTGACGTGGCAACATACCCGTCGTGAACGGGCTACACAGTAACTTTGGGGAACGTGTGGATTTCATCAATTTGAATATTGAGAATCCAGATCACAACGTCACCCGCGCCAATTTTGGTTTATCTGGGCGCTCTGTCTATAAACTGATTTCACCAGATGGAGAAGTTCTCCGCACTTGGGCCGGACCGCTAGATTTGAATACGGTCGCAGGCGAAATGGAACAGATTATTGCTGAGCTAGGCTTCTAAAATAAAAACGAGGCGGGATCCTTAAAACGACCAAAGGTCGTCAGGATCCCGCCTCGTGCTTTTAACCTACTTTTGACTCCGGCACAAACTGTAAGCTGATCAGCGCGATCACACACAACACTACCGTGCCAACCAACATTCCATTGAGGAAATAGTCACCCACCACCAGCGATCCAATCGCGCCGCCAACAATGCCTCCAAGACCGAGTAAGACGGTGTACACGCCCATCGTGGCGCCACGTCCTAACGTTTCATCGCTTGCATCTGCCAGATAGGCCAGCGCTGCTGGCGTAATCCCAGCTTGGATCATGATAAAAACTGCATAAATGGCAACAATGCCCCAGCGTGCAATTGGTGACCAGCCCGCTGAACTGTTCAGTAAGTAAAACCACAGGCAGACCCCTAGGATGCCATAGGTGCCAACTTTCATCACCCAGACTTTGCCCCAGCCGCGCCGATCCATGCCGCCGCCCCACCAAACAACACCTGTCGCAAACAAAATCGAATAGATGAGACCGGCAATGCCAACCTGCTGCGCCGACATCAGCCCGACTAAGTATTGTCCACTGGCGGCGTCTTCGTTCAAGGTGAGTAGGGTGGGAGTGTAAAGCAACCACATAGAAGCGACTGCGTTAGCGATGATCCAAGATGGGGCAAGGCGTTGGAGTGATACATCGCTAAAAACAGAGCGTAACGTTGCGAGTGGATTATGGCTCGCGGCATTGTCATCGCGTACGGTGTTGTCGGCACCTAGCCAAAACAACACTGCGACGATGACATACAGTAGGGCGATTGCGCTAAACGCTGCCTCATGAATACGATCCCACAACACACCGGCGACGAGTGTCCCAAAGGCCAAGCCGCCAAACAAGGTGACTTCGAACCAGCTCATCACGCGTCCGCGCATTTCTAGATTTGAAGAGGTCAACGCACTCAGGTAAGACAGCAGGGCTGGATTGACTGCCGATGCAGACAGCCCTTCCAAACTACGCGAGATAAAGAACACCAACACCAACCCGGTGATACCAAACAATTGCACGGCAACTGCGCCTAAGACCGCACTCATTACCAAGACAATTCGTGCCGAAAACCGATCCGCAAGCAAGCCAAATGGAATGGCCCCGACCAGTTCAGCGCCGTACACCACAATCCCAAGGACGCCAACTAAGGCAACATCAGCCAAGTCACCGCGTTCCACCAAGACCGCCAAGTAAAACCCAATCAACGCGCCACTCGCCGCAGACGCAATCCGCAGAATGAGGTTGCCAATGAGTAACGTGGAAAGACGTGGAACGGAAAAGGGCATGGAGGAAGGGTGGTTGGTTAGTTTGTAAGTTGGTTAGTGAACGTCAGTTCTGGATAAGCAGTGTCGTTCTAATTACACAAATTTCTATTACTTGAGAGAGATAAAGTAGGCTGAGCCTGTCGAAGCCGGGCGTGATTACACTCGCAGCTCGGCTAGCGGCAAGCCTTACCTGCGGACGACAAGCTCAGCCTACCTAATACAATTTGAGTAATCTATTCAAAAGCGTTATCCAGAACTCAGGCTAGTGAGGTAACACTGAGAATTGAGTTTACCAAAATTAAGTAAGACGCAATTGACAGTTAGGCAGGCTGAGCTTGTCGCCCACAGATAAAGCTTGCTACTAGCCGAACTGCGTTGAGCTTTTGCTTGGCGAATTCCAACTCCCATCCGCGTTCATCCGCGCTCGTCCGCGGCTAATTACCCCTCTAATTCGCCTTGAACTGCTCAAAATCTAAATGATAATTCCGAGGCTCAATCGTTCCCAGTCCAGACGTCAGCTCTTGCCCCGTCAAATGCGCAATCACCTTGCCAACATGGTCGT
>JAHDIM010000272.1:2732-5276 GCA_020630805.1 Anaerolineales bacterium | reverse complement strand
ATGACACTTGTTCTTTCGTTTTAGCTAGCAGAAACGATTTTTTTCAATGCCATAGTGTCCTTAGCTTGATGCGCATGAGGCGGCACATCGTGCGCGTCTTTACGAGGTTTCATATAATCAACTGCAATCATGTCTGCCCTCAAACGCGAAGCCACCCTTGTTTACCTCAGTTGGATTATTCTCACTGCGCCGATTGCGGTGCTGCTGTGGGTCTATGATGAACCCACTTGGCTCTGGCTGGCATTGACTGCTGTTGTTCTGGTCTACCAAGGCTGGCTACTCTGGCGTGACCTGCCACTCAATCACCGCCCGGACGACTCCACTAAAACACCGCTCAACAAACTAGGCTTAGGCAATCACATCAGTCTCGTTCGTGTGCCGTTTATCGCCGCGACGATTGGCTTCTGGTTGCTGCCATGGCCGGGCGACCGCCTTGGTTGGCTGGCGTGGGTGCCGGCAATTTTGTACAGCATCTCTTGGGTGCTGGACTTCTTTGATGGCTATGCGGCGCGGGTGACGAATACGATTACCGTTTTAGGCAGTCGCTTGGATGGCAATCTGGATGGCTTTGGTCTGTTGGCTTCTGCGGTGTTGGCCTTTATCTACGGACAGGTGGGCTGGTGGTATTTGCTGGCAGCGGCAACGCGGTACCTCTATGACATTGGGATCTGGCTGCACAAGCGGCGGGGCGGCACCTTACGCGGTTTGCCACCGAGTGATCCGCGTCGGACGCAGGCTGCCATTCAAATGATCTTCCTAAGCATTATGCTGTGGCCGATTTTTGAACCGCCGATTACGCACCTTGCCTCGATCTGTTTTGTGTTGCCGTTCATTCTTGGCTTTGTCAGCGATTTTTTCTACGTGACGGGCTACACAAACTTTGCTTTCAACGCCCCCGAAATTCAGAATATGCGCCGCTGGACTCCGGCGACCGCACTTGCATTCCTCAATCGCATTGCGGTGTTGTTCTTTGTCGGCTGGTTGATTGTCGAATGGCCGCCAGCACCATTATTCATCATCGATGTCATTCTTTTCTTGGCGGTCTTATTCGGTGTCGCTGGGCGCTCTGTGGGGTTAGCACTAATCTTAGTTGTGGGCTTTCACAGTCGTTTTCACCCGTATGACCTGCATCTTATTTGCGTAACGATTAGCACCATTCTGCTGGCCTTTATTGGTACGGGGCCGTTCTCACTCTGGCAACCGGAGACGAAGATTATGGCAGCACGCGCGGGGAGCGGAAAGAAAAGTCAATGATCAACTGCCAATTCTCAATGGCCAATGTCGGGCCGCAAATTGATAGTTGACAGTTGATAGTTGAGTATTGACAATTGACCCCATGATTCGAATGTTGCACTTCGCCGACTTGCACGTTGGCATGGAAAACTACGGTCGGCTTGATCAGGAAACGGGAACGTCTTCACGGGTCCGCGACTTTTTAGATCGTCTCGATCAAGTCATTGACTACGCCCTCGACAACGACGCAGACCTAACCGTGTTTGCTGGCGATGCTTTCAAAACCCGTGACCCTGATAAAACCCAACAGCGTGAGTTTGCACGCCGTATCAAGCGGTTGGCAGACAAAATGCCAGTGTTGCTGCTCGTCGGGAACCATGACCTGCCCGCGATGGCGGTCAAAGCTACCACGCTCGATATTTTTAGTGCCCTCAACGTAGACGGCACAATCCTCGGTAAAAGGCCAGACTCGCAAGTGGTGCAAACCAAGAGCGGCCCCGTCTTCCTTGGTTGGATGCCCTACCCAATGCGCAATCGCTTGTTGCAGCGCGAAGAATATCGCGGAGCCTCGGTCAAAGAGCTTGAAGACGCGATGCAAGAACGCGTGCGCCTCATTCTCAATGAGATGACCGAAACAGCCGCGACACATGACATGCCGCGCATTTTGAGTGGTCACTTCAGCATCGACTCTGCAAAGCTTGGCTCTGAACGAACAGTGATGCTAGGCAATGATGTTGCCGTGAGCTTGAACGACATCAATAGCCCAGAGTGGGACTACGTCGCGATGGGCCACATCCATAAGCATCAAGATTTGAACAAAGGACGCTACCCAAGTGTGGTGTACTCTGGCAGTTTGGAACGCATCGACTTTGGTGAAGAGAAGGAAAAGAAAGGCTTTTGCTGGATCGAGCTAGAGCGTGAAAAGACCACGTGGGAATTCATTGAAGTCGAAGCGCGGGCGTTCAAGACCATCAAGGCGGATGTTCGGAAAGTTGAAGACCCAACGGAAGAAGTTCTAGACTGCATTGGGCGCAAAGACATTGCAGACGCGATTGTACGCGTGCTGATTGATGTCAAAGCGGAGCAGGTGCCACAGATACGGGATCGTGAAATCAAAGCGGCGTTGAAAGATGCGTATAGTTTTAGCATCACCCAAAAGGTCGAGCACGAAGCGCGTGCGCGGCTGGGTGAATTCTCTGCTGAGTCGTTGACGCCCGGTGAACTGGTTGAGAAGTATTTCATCGACAAGCAGTTTGAGCCAGAACGGATTGAAAAGCTGACTTCGCTGGCAGAGGGAATCTTTAAGACGGA
>JAHDIM010000272.1:0-2632 GCA_020630805.1 Anaerolineales bacterium | reverse complement strand
AAATACGCACTACTTTCCTATGGATGATTACTACGCCCGCCTCGGCATTGCCATTACTGCTAGCACCGACGAAATCCGCCAGCGTTATCGGTATTTGGCGTTTATCTTCCACCCCGACCGCATCGATAAAGACCGTTATAAAGAGCAAGCTGCAGAGGATCTAAAGCTGCTCAACTTGGCCTATGAAACGCTAAGTGACCCTGAAAAACGCCGCGTGTATGATCGCAAGCTGCGTGACTATGAACTTGAGTTCAATCAGGAGTGGCAAAAGCAGCAGGACAAAAAAGAGGCCGCCTGGCGGGCTGCGCGTGAGATGGAAAGCGAGCGTTTCGAAAACGAAGTGCGCGATGAAGAGGTCAACGTCAAACCGCCGCCACCCGAAGCTCCCCCAACTTGGATCACGGCCATCAAGCTGTTCATCATGTTTATGCTGCCGTTTGGCACCTCATGGTTCTTTATCTCATATCTGCGCTGGCACATTGTGCTGGGCTTATTCCTAACAGGGCTTTCGATTATTGGCGCCTTCTTCTTATTCGCGGTGCTAGAGACACTAAGATTGCAAGATGATGATGGGATGGATGTGACGAGTGAGGAGTAACAAGTGAGGTTGACCGCAGTCAGCAGCCAGTGTCAAAATTCACTAATCACTTATTACTCAACTATCACTCCTATGACAACTGCATTTACCACCACCCACGTTTGGAAAGACGAAGACTTTGAAATCAGCACAGAAAAAGCACGCTTAGATGTGCCATTCATCTGTCGTTGGCTTTCGGAAGAATCCTACTGGGCCAAGGGCCGACCACATGACGTCATCCGTAAAACGATTGACCATAGCATTCCGTTCGGCATGTATGTTGGCATGCAGCAAGTTGGCTTCGCGCGCGTTGTGACCGACGCTGGAGTCTTTGCCTACGTCGCAGACGTGTTTGTAATCCCGCAGTTTCGCGGGCATGGCTTAGGCAAGTGGTTGGTCGAAAGCATTCTGGCGCATCCAGACTTAGCAACTGTTACGCAACTCTTCCTCGTTACTGGCGACGCCCACGGCCTTTATTCTCAGTATGGCTTTCGCCTGTTGAATGAGTCTGAGATGGAACGCTGGATGCGCTGCGAAGACGTGATGGAGTGAGAAGTGACAGTTGATAGTTGAGCTAAATCCATGGTGTTTTTCAAGACGAAAAGTAAAATTCAACTCTCAACTCTCAACTCTCAACTCTCAACTCAATGTTTACCTACTGCCTCCTCCCATCCCCACTTGGCCCCTTTCTCATTGCAGGCACCGAGAGCGGTATCACGCATATGAGCTTTCAAGACGCGCCAAATTCGTTTCAAATTCCGGCAGAGTGGAAGTATGACGAGGCCGCATTTCCCGACGCACAACAGCAAATGCGCGAGTATTTTGAAGGGACACGCACTGACTTTGATCTTTCCCTAACACCGCAAGGCACCGCGTTTCAACAGCAAGTCTGGCAAGAACTGCAAAATATTCCGTTTGGGGAGACCATTAGCTATGGTGAGCTCGCGCAACGGATTGGCAAAACCATGGCTGCATCACGGGCGGTCGGTGCGGCGAACGGGCAAAATCCAATTCCAGTGGTGATTCCTTGTCACCGCGTGATTGGCGCAAATGGCAAGCTGACTGGCTATGCAGGGGGCTTGCACATCAAGCAGGCGTTGTTGGAATTAGAAGGTGTGGTTGTAGAAGATAAACAGATGAAGCTGTTTGAATAATTAACTGCTAAATTGATAACGATTAATGGTTAACTGACTGTGTTCAGGGCAGCACATCATTAACAATTCAGCAATTACCCGTTTAGCAATTAATTATTATCAACTTTCTGCCACCAATACCACGCCGACTGCCACGGGTCACCTTCAGACACGACCGTTTCTCCGTATTCCACATGCGCTAGCGTAAACGCTGGTTCAAATAAGCCTTTCAATACACCTTCAGAAATTCCAGAAGCCCCGCTCGGTGGTGGCGCGTGAGGATTCTCCCAAAGTCGCGCAAACAGCAGATACCAGGCGTTTGGCTGGGCTAAACGCGTGATTTCTTTCGCATAGGCGGCGCGGGATGCGGCTGAAATACCGTGCAGACAACCTACATCTAAGATCAGGTCAAACGGCTTTTGTAGAAAATCGAGGTTGGTGACGTCGCCTTGGTGGAAGTCTGGTGTCACATTGGCCGCCGTTGCGCGGCGTTTGGCTTCAACAATGGCAGACTCTACAAAATCCACACCGACGCACTTCCAATCGCGTTTCGCCAGATAAATTGCGGCGCGCCCATATCCACAGCCAATGTCTAAAAAGCGACCGGCGTCTAAGGTACTGGCAGTCGTAATCAGCTCTGGCGGTGGGAGGTCATCATCCCAAGGAATGTTGTTGTTTTCGGCGTAGATGGTTTCGAATTTTTCGAGGGACATAAGGCAAATGCGTAATGCGAAACGTGTAAGGGTGCGTTTTCGGTGCTGTCGAATGCTTCACACACATCAACGGCAATTCATTACGAATTACACCTTACGCATTTTGAATAGATCGTACATGTTTTAACACATGACACAAAAAAAGCCCACGTTCTCACGTAGGCTTTTGAAATCATCAGAATGGAGAAACTGATGGTTCCGGTTTCCTT
>JAHDIM010000271.1 GCA_020630805.1 Anaerolineales bacterium | reverse complement strand
ATTGATGTTGGAAATACAGATTCTCTTTCTATGGTTTAGACCAGTTTGTTTCGTAAAACACGAAGACAGTTGTAACTAAGCTCTCTTGAGTTACCAACCAGCGTAGCCGCAGGTTGAAATCTACAAGGACATTTTCATTCGTAGAGGAGCATCAGCGTGCTGATGACACCTTCTGGCTCCGGGCACGGGTTCGGCCTAATTCCCCGGAGCCTAGGAGGCTCCTCTGCACAGGCAAGATCTTGTTTTTGTCCTTAGCAGAGGCAAAAAATACAGTTGCACCGCGACTTCGCTCGGCAAGGGCGTGTTTACTGGCGCAAGCAAACGCTCAAGCCAGAACGTGTTTTCCGCCTATCAGCTCTAATTGCATGGCTTTTAATTGATCCCATTGCCCCTGTGCGGCTAAAGCAGCTTGTTCAGGCCAAGAGGTTGGGTCATGTCGCATAAACGCTTTACCACCAATGAGCAGTATCATTTTGAGGTCTTCCACAGAGACCTTTGCCAAGCTGTCAAAGGTCACAATGTCACGGTTAACCAGCAATTCAGCGATCTTGGTTCCAATGCCTTCGATCAAAGTAAAGTCATCATTTGCAATGCTTTCTTCATCGCTGGCTTGCATTTCGTCTAGCGTTAGGTCCTCTAAATGGGCAATGAGGCCCCGACGGAGAATGTCTTTGGCAACCCGACCCGCGAGGTCTTCAACAGAGTCACCTACATATAAGCCATTCCGGTTTTCATTTTCACGCCGTTCTACTGCCACAAATTTGCTTTGTATTTCGTAAATTGGCATACGTAAGGCATCTGCAACAAGTGTTTTGCCCGTTGGAGCAAGCTGCGTACTAAGCCCTTGCCAGTAACCGGGCATAATCCGGTCTGCGCGGAGATCATTGACATCTCCCAAGCGATGGTCTGCAACAAGAAGTTCCGCGACCAGTTGGCGCAGTTCCCAAACAGCGCTGAAAGCAGACTCATTGGCAACATCCCGCCGCGAACTCGCCGCGTAAGCATAGATGCCATCTTTAGGCCCGTTTTCAAAGACGGGTGCCCAAAACGGTGCACCGTCTGCAGCGTCGCGTTTCTTGAGGTACAACACAGGCCGTCGCAGCCCTAATGTGTTCGGGTCAATCCCTCGGACGTGCAGCTTGTCACTTTTACCGTCTTTGCCTAGTACACGGATCTTATGCAGATATTCAGTCAGATATTGGCGGACTTTTGCCAGCTCTACATGTCGAAAAATAGGGCCAGTCGGGGTAACCACTATGACCTCATCTTCAATGGTGTAAACCGGATACACCTGCTTTGCACGTCGCGCAATAAACACATAGTTTGGTAAACGTGCCACGTTGACCAAGTTTTCAATAAGATGCTTCATTAGGGCTGGCATCCGGTCTGAGGTGTCAGACCCGACTTGAAAACCAGCAATTTCAGCACTGTAGCCGCGCTTTTTCGTTTTGTTGTAGTAAACGGGAATGCGATAGTTACGCCACAGGTGAGTGACGTCTTTGTCCATATTGACTTCAGCAAAGTAGGGAACACTGGCGCTGTTAGAGGCTGTGTTTTTTACGAGTTTTATCTGCATCCTTCCTCCTTCAAAATTGCAGCAATAGTATCCTGCAAAGGACCTCTACATCTTACGCTATTCTTTTACGCTGAGTATCAATTCTTGTTGGTGTAAAAAGTCAACCGGAGCGCAAGCCGATGCTGGGAGGGCAATAACGGCTGATGTGGGAAGTTAGGTTGCGCTCCGGACTGACACAAAACAATGGATGGCATCGGGGCATTGGTGCTCCCGCGTGAGCCATCAACTGTGTGGTGAGTGAAGAGTGGATAGTGGAAAGAAAACCATCCTCGCCACTATTCACTAGCCACTCTCCACTTCAGACTAAATTTCGACGACTGCTGCGCCTACAAATTCTGGGTAGTTCACGCTGCCGTGTTCGACGACGTCCAGACCAGCCACTTCTTCTTCTTCATCGACACGCAACCAACCGATTGCTTTCAAGACGCTGAAGAGGGCAAACATAGTGACGAAGGCCCAAGCACAGTAAATTGCACTCCCAAGCAGTTGAACGCTTAGGGTTGCGACACCTGGGTCAAAGTTACCGAACAACGCGGTTGCAATACCACCCCAGATCCCACAGAGACCGTGGACTGGCCATGCACCAACCGTGTCATCGATGCGTAGTTTTTCAAGCAAGACCATCCCGAAGACAACCAAGACCCCCGCGATTGCACCAATCAAGAGTGCGCTCATGTTGGTCACGCTGTCTGCGTTTGCGGTAATCCCGACCAAACCAGCCAGCATCCCGTTCAAGGCCATGCCAATGTCTGGCTTCTTCATAAAGAAGACTGAAATGATGGTTGCCGCGACAGCACCGGTAGCAGCGGCCAACAGCGTGTTGACTGCGGTGATCACAACCAAAATGGTGTTTGCTTCACCCGTCATCGCGAGGACTGACCCAGGGTTGAACCCGAACCAACCAACCAAGAGGATGAACACACCCAAGGCTGCAACGGTAATGTTGTGACCTGGAATTGCGTTAGCTGTGCCGTCATCGTTGAAGCGGCCAATGCGCGGACCAAGCACGATTGCACCAGCCAATGCAGCGAAACCACCAACTGCGTGAACAATGAGTGAACCAGCGAAGTCATAGAAGCCCATTGCGTCCAAGAAACCGCCACCCCATTTCCATGAACCAGAAATTGGGTAGATGATCCCGGTCAAAAATGCGCTGTAGACCAAGTAAGCGCGGAATTGCATCCGACCGGCAACTGCACCGGAAACGATGGTTGCTGCGGTTGCCGCAAACGCGACTTGGAACAGGAAGTCCACTTGGTAGTGTGGCAAGTAACCTGGATCCAACGCGTCTTGCGCTGGGATACCAATGCCACCAAAGCCAAAGTAACCGTTGAAGTCACCTGGGTACATAATTTGGTAACCCACCAAGAAGAACAAAACCGCACCGAGCGAAACATCGATCAAGTTTTTGAACAAAATGTTGATGGTGTTCTTTGAACTGTTGAACCCTGCTTCGACCATTGCAAACCCGGCTTGCATGAACAGAACCAAGACCGCACAGATGAACATGGTCAAGTTGTCAATTGCAAATGCAATTTCTTGCGTGGTTGGACCGTCTTGCGCAAACGCTGTGCCAGTCGTAAACATTGACACCACTGCAAACAGCAACGCAATTTGCACAAATTTCGGGAAGCGACCCATTACAAACTTTTTCATCTCTAAATACTCTCCTAATTACATTGGGGGAAACAGCACAGTCAGCCAGAGGTCTGGTTTGATCGCTATGCCCTCCCAAGGAAATAAAAAGACGCCTTTGTAAGCGGGACTTACAAAAAGCGTCTGGGCGATACAACAAATATGTGGTTAGGAAGAAAACCTTTTCTAGCTCTTCCAAGACCAGAAAATAAAAAGCGCCCATAGTGGTTACTATGAGCGCCGTGGCTTTCAACTTATTTAGTTTTGTTACGGCCTAACCGCAACGTGGCTATAGTCTAACAGTTCTCTAATTGTGATGGAATACACAATGTCTTATAAAAAGTGCCTAACGCTGATTGTGCGATTCATACAACCAATTGCTAACCTTTCGCCGTAGTGTGGTCTTTATCTAGCTACCCTACAGTCCGCCGTTCAGAATGACTTCTTTTGCGACAGCCAGAATCTTGCGCTGGGAGTTACGCGCTTCACGCTGAATAGCCTGATACGCCGTTTCTTCATCCATGCCTTGTGACATGAGCACCCCTTTGGCGCGGTCTAACAACTTTCGTGCTTCCAGCCCAAGCTGCAACTTACGCTTTTCTTCTTCTAAAGACTGCACATCTGCGAAGCGCTTTTTCGCAATTGCAATTGCAGCTTTGATGTCTTCCGGCTCAACAGGCTTGATAAGGTAGCCGTGAATGGGGAGCTCACTCGCCTCTTCTATTAGGTTCTCAGCGCTAAACGCAGTCAGAATGATGATGGGAATGGGACGCTTTTTGTAAATGGCTTTGGCGGCTTGCAACCCATTCGTAGCGGGCATTTCAATGTCTAAAATTGCCAGTTCCGGTAAGCGCTGGGCAGCCTTGTCAATTGCTTCAGCACCGTCTCGGGCAGAGAAGACGTCGTGGCCTAAGTCGACCAGCATTGCTTTTAGCCCCATCCGGATGATGGCTTCGTCGTCTGCAATCAGAATTCGCATAGTTGTTTGGAACGCGTCTTGCGGTTTACGATTGACGATCTCTAAGTGTTGGCCGTTCCCAGGTGCCGTTGGCAATCGTAACTACAAAACATTATTGTTTTTTCGGTATTCGAATTGTGGCCTGCGTTCCCACTGGCAAGCGCTTAAATGTGAGGGACCCTTGCAAGTCTTCCTCACACAACGTTTCGGCAATTTGCAGCCCAAGATTGGGCTTAAATGCTTTGGTGTCTGGCAACCCTTGACCGTTGTCTGTCACTTGGATGATGTGCTCTTTAGCACTGCGTCCAAGTGAGATTTGGATTGTCCCGCCCTGTGTGCCGCCAAACCCATGCTCAATGGAATTCTGAACCAGTTCGTTGACAATGAGCACCAGCGACGTTGCCGCCTTACTACGCAGTTCAATTGACATACCAGACACGCGAATGGCAACTGGGTGTTTCGGATTGGTCATTTGCTGCGTTGAGCGTGCAATACGCGTCAACACATCTTTGACATCTACCAAGCGGAAGCCTTTTTCAGACAAGACTTCATGCACCGCCGCAATGCTATGGATGCGGTCAATATTGACACGCAACACCTCAGCAGTACTTAGTTTATCCGCTTCGCGCAGTTGCAACCTCATTAACATTGCAACAGATTGGAGGTTATTTTTGATGCGATGGTGCATTTCTCGCACAACCGCCGCATTGGTCGCAAGGCGTGAATTCTCTAGCGTGAGCGCGGTCTGGTTGGCCATCGTGTTCAATAGAGCGACTTCTTTAGGCGTAAATTTGCGCCGTTCATTGGTATAGACACACAGCACCCCAATCTGCTCCTTGCGTACGCTCAGCGGCACCGCTTGCATCGAGACAATGCCGGCTTGCTTCGCCATTTGCTGATTGTAAAAGTCCGGCTCGTTCAACACATTGGGCACATAACGTGCATTCCCAGTGCGCACCACGGAGCCGATCACGCTGTCTGCCAGCGGCACCACCGGCATGTTGTGATAGTTCAACGTCGTACGGTCTGCTGCGTATGCGTCTAGACCGTCTTTGTCATCGTTCAATAGAAAGATGGAGCAAACTGGTACGCCCATCGCGCGGGTGATGCTTTCCGTGACCAAAATCAGCATTTCGTCCA
>JAHDIM010000270.1 GCA_020630805.1 Anaerolineales bacterium | reverse complement strand
GTGACTTGGAACATACGGCCCATGGTGCCTTCGGTTACCAAGGTATTGCCATTGGGTAAGCGCTGCGCACCTGAGACTGTGGGGCTATAGAAGTCCCAAACCGGCGAATCGGCATATTCCCATTCAATCGTGTTGGTGCGTGGATTGACCTCCAACACCTTGGAATGCGTCAGCCAGTCCCGCGTGCGATAAATGCCGTTGTCATACAGCAGAATATTGCCGTTCGGCAGCAAGCTTGGATCATGTTGACCGCCCAAAATATCGTCACCAATCAACAGTTCAAAGGCATTGGTCTTTTTATCGATGATGCCCACAGTCGAGGTGTTGCGGAAGCTCACCAGCACGCGATCCGCGCCAAGCGGCACAATGGTGTTGCCATGTGTCCATTCCCAGCGCTGCACATTTGGCGCAATGCGATGGTCGTTGACATCTAGGTGCTCAATGGCATGCCATTCCCAGATAACCTTGCCAGCCTGATCTACTTCAATGAGCACGTCCGCATACATCGGCTCTTCCACTTCAAAGCCACCTTGGATATTCCGCGCAACGCTCTCTGGCACTTCTTCAAGCGATAAGTAGATTGCACCGCCGTGCGGCATTTTGCGGGCATCATGATGCAGATACTCATGCCAGTGCTCCCAGATGATGTTGCCGCTCCAGTCGTATTCGCGCAACACGCCACCTTTGAACAACTTCCAGATCGGGAAAATATCCCATGTAGAGTCGTGGACTTTGCCGTTATAAAACAGCGTATTTTGCGGAGTCAGATATCCGTGTAACCCCGGCACATGCTCATGCTGCCACTCGTTCACAATGGTGCCATCAAGCGTCATGAGATAGGTGTGATGTCCATAGAGCGGTGAAAACAAGACATAGCCTGGGCAAGTGCGAGCGAGGTCATGGGCAGTAACGCCAGTCCGAACAAGACGGCGCGTTTTGAGTTGATCAATTTGAGTCATGGAGTTAGATAAAGCTTGCTGCTAGTCAAGTCTTAAGTTTTTCAACGCAGAGACGCAGAGGTCGCGGAGTTTTTTGCCGCGGACGAGGCGGACGAGATAGACACAGCCAAAGATATCGCCTCGACCGTCTATTTTTTGGTCAATTCCTCTTTCTCTGCGCTCTCAGCGTCTCTGCGTTAAATCTCTCTCCCTCTACCGTTTACAACAGATCGAGGTTGCTCCGGATCTTCGCCAGCGTTGCAAAGAGCTGATCAATTTCGGCGCTGCTGAGGTCAGTAAACAAGAGCGCTTTGCGGGCTTCTACAATGGGTAGCGCTTCGTCGTGCAACGCGTGACCTTGGTCGGTGAGAGACGCGAGCCGTGGGCGCTTCTCGTTGGATAGACATTCAATATTAATAAGCCCTTTCGCTTCCAACGATTTGAACGTCTTGCTCACTAAGCCTTTGTCGATGGTGCCCAGCTTGGCAATTTCACTGGCCAGACACGGCTCATCCTTGGCAAGATGCGCCATCACGCGCCACTCCACCACGCCGATATCAAAACTGTCACGCAAGATTTTGGTCAGCCCACGCGACAGTTTGTTGGCAATCAACGTGAAGTTGAAACCAGCAGAGGTTTCGAGGTCTAAGACTGGCTTCGTTTGTATTTGCGAATTACTCATAAACAATCACGCCCTTTCAAGTTGACTAGTCAACTGACTTGCGACATAATAACACAATCTCAGGTTGACTAGTCAACTACCTTTGCATTTGAGACGCCTCACGCTCAGAAATAGGACGCCATGCTCGCACCGCTCAGACACTTTGTTCGCGGCAAACGCCGCCCCCAACACTTAGGCCAATATCCCATGGAGATGGTCAAACGCGTGCCGCAAACAACCACACGCATTACTGATGACGTGCCGCGCATGCCCAAGCGAGCCAACTTTTTTGTGCGTGCCTCACGCGGTGACATGGGCGCTAAGCTGGCGTCACACTTTCCGAGCTTTGTCACCAAGCACCCGCTTAGCAACATCATGCGTTCGATTATTGCGGCGCAGTTGCCGAATCATCGCGGCGAGGTAAATCCAGAACCAGCCCCTGTTCCAGAAGACCTACAAGAGCGTTCAGACCATATCAAGGCACTGGCGCACTTTATGGGCGCGGACATTGTTGGGATCTGTGAAATTCCAGATTACGCGTGGTATTCACACCAGCTAGACGGCAGCCCGATTGAGATGAAGCACAAGTACGCCATCGTCATGCTATGTGACCAAGGCTTTGAAACCACGGCTGGGGCCAGCGGCGACGACTGGATTAGTAACTCGCAAAGCATGCGCGGCTATCTGCGCGGCTCAATTGCGGCAACCACCGTCACACAGTATCTGTTAGAACTTGGCTTTGATGCGCAAGCCCACACCAACCTAGACAGCGATGTGTTGCACATCCCACTGATTTTGAAAGCCGGATTGGGCGAACTTAGCCGCATTGGTGAAGTCGTGCTGAATCCGTTTTTGGGGCCACGCTTCAAGTCTTCTGTCATCACCACCAATTTCGATCTGGCGACCGATCTACCGATTGATTTCAACTTGCAGAAGTTCTGCGAAAGCTGCATGAAGTGCGCCCGCGAATGTCCCGTCAGCGCCATCTCTTGGGGCGACAAAGTGATGTTCAATGGCTATGAAATGTGGAAGCCAGACGTGGAAGCCTGTACAAAGTATCGGATGCAAAATCCAGCGGGTGCAGGCTGTGGGCGCTGCATCAAGGTCTGTCACTTCAGCAAGCAAGGCCTCATGCAGCATCGTTGGGCGCTTTGGTTAGCCATCAACGTGACCGCCTCGCACAAGTTCCTCATCTGGTTGGATGATGCGTTGGGCTATGGCAATCCGGTCAAGGAATGGCAGTGGTGGTGGGACTTGGTCAACATCAAAGGTCGCTATGAAAAACCGAAGAAGACCAACAACCGCGAACTCCGTCTAGATCGCGTCGCGCCGAAGAAACAGAAGAACGTCACGTTCTACGGCATCGACACCGCGCCGCCGCCATTTTCGCCGGATGCAGTGCCAATAAAAAAGAAGAAAAATAGCAACGCAAAAGCTTAGTTTTTTACTTATGACAGCTATCAAAGAAACAAACAACCTAATGACCGGCGCAGAGTATCTCGAGTCGCTCAACGATGGGCGCGAAATCTGGTTTGAAGGCGAGATCATCGACAATGTGACCGAACACCCTGCGTTTCGTAATGCTGCCCGCAGTATGGCGCGGCTGTACGATGCCCTACATGATCCTGAGTTGCAAGACGACCTCACCACCGTCGATAAGTTTGGCAACCGTACGCATCGATTCTTTGCCCCGGCCTACACGGCTGAAGACCTTGTCAAGTCCCGCAAAGCCATCGATATTTGGCAGCGCATCAACTATGGTTGGATGGGCCGCAGTCCGGACTACAAAGCCTCCTTTATGGCCCAGTTAGCGGAAGGGCATGCGTTCTATGCACCTTACGGCGATAATGCGCTCAATTGGTACAAGCAGTTTGCCTCCAAAGGACTGCACATGAACCACGTGCTCATCGATCCACCAGTGGATCGCGCCAAGCCGCGTTCCGAAGTGCAACACATCTATCTGTCACTCGACAGCTCCGATGACAAAGGGATTTACGTCTCCGGCGCAAAGATGGTCGCGACCGGATCAGCGCTGACGCACGCCACGTTTGTCGCCATCGGGGCGGGTGCCGCCGCGATCATGAAACCGAATCAAGATGAAGACTTGGCCCTAGTGTTCATCGCCAAGATGAACGCGCCTGGCTTGAAAATTATTTGTCGTCCGTCTTACGAGCTAAAGGCCAACAGTCCGTTTGACGCGCCACTCGCCAGCCGCTTCGATGAAAACGACTCGGTGATGATCTTTGAAAACTGCTTTATTCCGTGGGAGGACGTGCTCATTTTTCGTGATGTTGAAAAGTGCAAGACCTTCCAACCGGTCTCTGGCTTTTTCAATCGCTATAACTTGCAGGCGGCAACCCGACTGTATGTGAAACTTGAGTTTTGTATTGGCCTGCTGATGAAAGGCACGGAGGCCTCTGGCACAAGTCAGTTCCGAGGTGTGCAAGCCGCAATTGGCGAGTTGATTGCAATGCGCAACGTCATCTACGGTTTGACCTCAGCGATGGTACACGAGCCAGAGCCAAGCATCGGCAACTCAGTTGTGCCGGGTTTGCAGATTGCGGCCGCCGCGCGAATCTATGGCACTGGGGCGTGGTCGCATATCCGTTCGTTGTTTGAGACGACGTTGGGCGGTGCGCCAAGCTATACGATCTCTGGCGTGCAAGATATGCATGCGCCAGGCTTATCTAACGTAATTGACACCTATTATCAAGGCACGAACTTGCCGGGGCGCGACCGGATCAAGCTGTTCAATTTAGTCTGGGATGCGCTCTACTCTGAGTTTGCCGGACGCCATGCGTTGTATGAGCGCAACTATGCGGGCAGTAAAGACATTCAGCGGATAAACACGCTCAACTTTGCCACCGTGCGCGGTGAGATTGATTCGTACAAAGGCTTAGTGGACCAAGCGCTAGCAGACTATGACGCCAATGGTTGGGTGAATGAGGTTTGGTCTGGATAGCAGAAAATGGGACGCGGATGACACGGATTGCGCGGATTTTTTCGATCCATATCCGTGCGCTCCATGAAATCCGTTTCCCAACCTAGTAAAACCCCACCTTTTCCAAACTCATTCTAAAATCCAACCCATGAACATCTTCGAAATTCCCTTCTTCAAAAAGGTCGGCCTGCAGCAAGACGCTGACGGCAATCTCATGCTCGACGGCGATGTGTCCTACCATAATCACCTTGGGACCATTCACGCTAGTGCGCTGTTCACGTTAGTCGAAGCTGCGTCTGGGGCTGGCCTCATGCAACAATTCCCAGAGTTACTTGGCAAGGTTGCGCCAGTTGTGCGGGATTCACACATCAAGTTCAAGAAACCAGCGAAGACCGCCGTCACGGCCTATCCATCCATCTCTGATGAAGCAGTAGAGAAATTCAAACGCCAATTTGAACGCAAGAACCGCGCACCGATCACCGTCGATGTTGTCGCGAAAGATACCAATGGCACAGTGGTCTGCATCGGTTCATTTCACTGGTTTATTCAAGGGATTGAATAATTAACGGCTAAACGAATAACGATCAATTGCTATTGCAGTCTGTGCGATGGGATGGCCAAGCGCATTAACAATTCAACAATTAAGCAATTCACCAATTAACCATTAATCCTCCCAATACCCAATCCAAATGCCAAGCTTATCTTCAAAGTCACGGCCGTAACGCCATGTTGCTTCATCGGCTGTAACCGTGGTGCGATTTCTAAGCTTTGACATCCAGTC
>JAHDIM010000269.1 GCA_020630805.1 Anaerolineales bacterium | reverse complement strand
AGAGGCGCTTGGTGTGGACAAGCGCCTCTTTGTTGCTAGATAAGGGTCTTAGCTAATACCACCAAGATATTCGAGGTAGCGGGCTTCGTTGAGACCGTGCCAAGCTTGAATACCGTCCTTGAAGGAACGCCATTCTTTCAAGATGCTGTTGAAGTCAGTGTCTTCTTGTGCGATTTCATCCAACAATGCGTCAGATGCTTCCTTAGAAGCGTTCATAACATCATCACTGAATGGGCGCATTTCAACATCGGCTTCTTCCAAGATGGTTGCCAACGCTGGAACGTTTTTCGCATCGTAACGGGCCAACATGGTCATGTTCGCTTCGTATGCAGCGGTCTTCACAATTTCTTGATAAACCTCTGGCAATTCGTTCCAAGCATTCATGTTGATTTGGACTTCAAGTGAGGGGCCTGGTTCCCACCACCCTGGATAGTAGTAGAACTTAGAGACCTTGTGGAAACCCATCGTGAGATCATCGTAAGGACCTACCCATTCGGTTGCATCAATCGCACCGGTTTGCAGCGCTTGGAAAATTTCACCACCAGGCAAGACCTGTACGGTCGCACCCAGTTTGTCCATCACACGACCACCCAAACCTGGGATACGCATCTTCAGACCTTCCAAGTCTTTTGCACTGTTGATTTCTTTATTGAACCAACCACCCATTTGAGCACCGGTATTCCCAGCTGGGAACTGGATGACACCAAAGCGTTCTTTGTAGAACTCTTGCATCAATTCCAGACCGCCGCCTTCATACAACCATGCATTTTGTTGACGCGCGGTCAACCCAAAAGGAATAGCTGTACCAAATGCAGTTGAATTTGCCTTACCAACATAGTAGTAAGATGCGGTGTGACCAACGCTCACTGAGCCTTCTTCAACAGCGTTCAACACTTCCAACCCACCGACCAATTCGCCAGCAGCGCGGGCCACGATGTTGAATTTGCCGCCAGTCATGGCAGAAACGCGTTGTGCAAAGGTTTCAGCACCACCAAAAATGGTGTCAAGTGAGAGTGGCCAACTGGTCGCGACTTCCCAGTTGATTTCAGGTAAACCGCTATCTTGTTGCACTTCTTCAGCAAGTTCTTCAGCAGCAGGAGCCGCGTCAGGGGCAGCAGGAGCGCCACTTGCGCAGGCAGCCATCCCGACTGCGGTTGCGCCAGCAATAACGCCTTTACCGGCAAGATTCAGAAACTCTCTTCTATCCATAATGTTTTCCTCCAGAAAATAACTAAGGTAAGAGAAATCAGTTTTATTGGCTCACGGTGAGCCGGATATTTCAGCGATCACACTAATGTGGGCAATCGTTAGAAATCAAGATAGTGTGGCAACGTATCCCGATTGTTGCCGTTATAGCCTAGAACATGCGTAAAAGCAAACTAGCTACGTCCTCGACACGGCCTTGCAAAATAAACCACACCCACGCAATGCCATTGATGATTAGAAGCGCAATCCCCTCCCGGCGGGACAATTTCCAGCCGCTGCGCATTAAGAATGCTGTTACCAGCATTTGAACTGTCAAATAGATTAGGCTGAGCGACTCACCAGGCTGTAGTCGCAACGGACTTGCGGCCTGGCTGACCATACCGGCCACCCCTAAAACGCCCAACACATTGAAAATATTGCTACCCAGCAAATTCCCAAACGAAATTTGCTCATGCCCCCGCACTACCGCCACAATCGATGTGACTGCTTCTGGCGCCGATGTACCCGCGGCGACAATTGTGACTCCAATGGCCCAAGGCGAGAGACCCGCCACGGTGGCTAAATCCACAGAAGATGACACCAGATATTGTCCGCCTAAAACAATGAGTAATAAGCCAACCAACAGCACAGGAATCGTCTTCCAATCAAAGTCACCTTCTGGTATTTCGTCTTCGTCAAACTCACGGTTGATAAACAAGTACGCCAAGTAAGCAATTAGCCCAAAGAACATAATTGCGCCTTCAACGCGATCAAGTACGTTGTCACGCATAAAGAAAATGAGCAGCAGCGTACTGGCCACCAGCACCCCGCCGTCGCGTAACACAATCTTTCGTGACGTTGTAATGGCTGTAATACAGACAACCGTGCCTAAAATGAAGCCCATGTTGAAAATATTCGAGCCAACAACATTGCCAATGGAGATAGCACTTTGCTGCTGTACAGCTGCTTGAACAGTCACAGCAAACTCTGGTGCAGAGGTTCCCATTGCAACAATGGTCAAGCCAATCACCATTTCAGACATCCCAATGCGACGGGCAATTTTTGAAGCGGCTTCAACAAACCAGTCTGCGCCAAACCACAGCGCCAAAATGCTGAGGATAACGATTACAATGTCAATCAGAATTTCTGTCATTGATAAATATCTATACTTGTAAGTAAGTGAAGTAATACATCACGGAATGCGATGTACAAAGTATTGATAATGTGGCGTCCTTGAATGTTTGATTATATGGTGTCTTTGCAAAAATGACAGCAAATAGAGCCCTTGTTCAGAATTTTAGTTAGTCTGTCCAAATTCTGTATAACGTTACGCAATACATTGCCTAGTGCATAAGCTTGACAAGCGAAATGCAATCTCGCACAAACGCTGGTGTTCTGTCGCTCCTAAAATTCGTGTGTGATCAAATGTTGTGACAGAGCTCTATAGCAATGTCTACAGTTCCACCTATGATTAAAGACTTTTTTACCGATCTGCGGCGTGAAGTTGGCGGAGATATCCGCACCGATGAAACAAGCCGCGTGCTCTACAGTACAGATGCAAGCATGTATCAGGTCATGCCACATGGCGTCTGTTTCCCGCGCAATGCAGATGAAGTCAGCGCAATTGTGGCGCTTGCCAGCAACTATGGCATGCCCATTGTGCCGCGCGCTGGCGGCACCGGATTAGCGGGTCAAACCGTCAACGCAGCACTGGTCTTAGACTTCTCACATCATATGCATCAAGTGTTGGAAGTCAATGTGGAAGACCGCTGGGCGCGCGTCCAGCCTGGGCTTGTGTTCTCTCAAATGAATGCCGCGCTCAAACCACACGGACTGATGTTTGGACCTGACCCTGCCAGCGGTAATCGTGCTGGATTGGGAGGGATTGTCGGGAACAATGCCACTGGCAGCCACTCCGTCATTTACGGCATGGCCGTTGATCACGTCATAGAAACGCAAGTCGTCTTGTCAGACGCAACGCTCACCCGCTTTAGCGCTCAGTCCAATGCCAATCTTCCTTTCATGGCTCAAAAAGCTGGCATTGAAGGCGCTGCTTACCGCGAGCTAATGCACATTGCGCAGAATCATGCTGATGTTGTGCAAAACGGCACCCCAAAACATTGGCGGCGCTGCGGTGGCTATAACCTGTTCAAATTTATCGATGGTGTCCCTGAATCGCCCTATCAACGGCGTGATCATGGGCAGTTTAGTCTGGCACAGTTGATGTGCGGCTCCGAAGGTACCCTTGGCGTGATGACGGAATTCAAGCTCAACATTGTGCCAACGCCAAAGCAAACCGCGCTCGCCATTCTGCATTTTGATGATGCCTACACCGCCCTAGACGCAACGCAGATTGTCCTACAAACCAAGCCCACTGCAGTGGAACTGCTGGACAACCACACCATGAGCCTGTGTCGCACGCAGCCTACGTACAAAAAGTTATTAGAGACGTTTGTAGAAGGGACGCCGGATACTGTTCTCATCACTGAATATTACGGTGACACAACGGCCGAACTTGAACACAAAATTGGGACACTCCAACAGCATCTAAAGCATAGCGGGGTCGCAACAACTGGCTGCATTCCGCTGATGACACCTGCGCAGCAAGCGCCCGTCTGGAAAGTTCGCAAAGCAGGTTTGGGGCTCATCATGAGCAAACGCGGAGACTATAAGCCGGCTGCCTTTGTGGAAGACACCGCTGTGCCGGTTGAACATCTAGCTGAGTACATTATGCAACTCAAGGCATTTTGTGAGCATCTTGATGTACCCATGGTGTACTACGCCCACGCTAGCGGTGGTTGCATGCACGTCCGCCCGATGATCAACACCAAGGTCGAAAGCGGACTCGACAAAATGCAGCAGATTAGCGAGTTCACGCTGGAGTTAGTGCGCAAATATAGCGGTGCGTTTTCAAGTGAGCATGGCGATGGGCGTGCCCGCAGTTGGCTCAATGCGCGTATGTTTGGCCCTGAGCTCTACAGTCTCTTCAAAGACGTCAAACGCACCTTTGACCCAGACAACATCTTCAACCCCGGCAACATTGTGGATGCGCCAGCGATGACCGAAAACCTACGCTTTGATCCGAGTTATTCCAACGTCACCTTCACGGAAACGCTCGATTTTAGTCATGACCAAGGATTCCATCGCGCCGTTGAAATGTGTAATGGTGCCGGCGTCTGTCGCAAACTAGAAGGCACCATGTGTCCACCCTACATGGTGACGCGCGAAGAAGAGCACAGCACGCGCGGCCGCGCTAACATGCTGCGGGCTGCGATTACTGGCAAAATCCCAGCTGACCGGCTAACACAACAACGCATGTACGAGACGATGGATCTGTGTGTGGCCTGCAAAGCCTGTAAAACAGAGTGCCCATCATCGGTAGATATGGCGAAAATCAAAATGCAGTTTTTGCATAACTACCAGCAGGTCAACGGCACGCCGCTACGGGCCAAGGTCTTTGGCAATATCCATCGCATCAATCGAATGATGAGCGGACCACTAGCGCCGATTGTCAATTGGGGTGGAAATTTACCCATTACGAAGTGGCTGAACGAAGCTGTTTTAGGCGTTGGCAAAAGTCGCAGACTGCCACAATTCGCCAGTCAAAGTTTTACGCAATGGTTTGCAGCACGCAAAACACGTCACACGAGCGACAAAAAAGTAGTGTTGTTCAACGACACCTTCAACACCTACAATGACCCACACATTGCCATTGCCGCAACCAAAGTGTTAGAAGCTGCTGGTTTTGAAGTGTTATTACCTAACCATAATTGCTGTGGCCGTCCGCTTCTTTCTAAAGGAATGCTGGATGAGGCCAAAGCCTTAGCCAACGGCACCATCGAACAGCTATACGACTTTGCAAAGCAGGGCATTCCCATTGTGGGGCTAGAGCCAAGCTGTCTGCTCTCCTTCCGCGACGACTATCAGTATCTGATTGCTGACAATCCAAAATTAGCTGCTGTTTCAGACAACGCCTATTTATTTGAAGAATTTATCGCCAAGCTGGCAGATGAAAATTCGTTAGAGTTACAGTTCAAAACAGAGGCAAAAGAGGTGCTGTTACACGGGCATTGTCATCAAAAGTCGTTAGCCGGAACGGAAACAGCCAAGCAGATTTTGGCGTTGCCCGGCTACACAGT
>JAHDIM010000268.1 GCA_020630805.1 Anaerolineales bacterium | reverse complement strand
TTAGATGCGGCGACAAATCTAAGAGGGATCTATATTTTTGAAAGTGCAGAATGAAGTATTCAACAGATGAGGTTGTTTTTCGCTATGCCTTGTTACTCATCGGTGCGGCGATTTTTACGACTTGTTTGCTAAATACGACTGGCTTGCAACCTTTATTGCCAAATGATCAAAGGTCTGAGTTAGCTACAAAAGCTTCTATGGATTTGCAAGCACAAACCTCACTTGAATTGGGCCAATTGGTGTTTCAAGATGATTTTGACCAATTTGCGTTAGATGCTGAGTGGGAATCGACAGGTCGGGCAATGATTGTGAAAGGTGGTGTTACTTCAGGCTCAGGGCGTAATCTTGAATTGAAACTGAACCATCACATTTTGCAGCGGACTCTAATTCTAGAGCTAGACCGGTGCAGAAGAGAAATCGAGGTAAAAATTGGTAGACTTGGGCGTTATGTAGGGGTGCTCAGAAATGATCAGTGGTACTCGGTATTCGTAACTGACTTAGCCAGCGATCTGGACTTATATAAGCATCCAGCTGTAACCAAAACTCATGTTTCGAGTTCAAATTGCCCATTACTCACGATAAGACACATTGGCAAGACTCTAGAGTTTTATATCGGTGATGATCTAATCCAAACGCCAAGATTTGGATCTAATCTGAATTCATATAACATGAATGTTACTGTCATTTTAGACAACGATAGTCAGATTGATACCGTCGCAATCTTCGAAAACACGCCCGAACATCCCGAAAATCAGGATAGTAAGATTAGGCCAAAGCGGTAAAATTTATACAAACAAACAACACAAAAGGTCTCACAATGAGCATTGATTTTTCTCAAGTCGAATTTGACGTTACAAATCCAGAACCACGCTGTCCATGTGTCTTATTGCTAGACACCTCTGGCTCTATGGGTGGCAAGCCTATTACCGAACTCAACCAAGGGTTGCAAGCTTTCCAAAGCGCACTTACGGCCGATGAACTCGCCATGATGCGCGTTGAAATTGCAATTGTCACCTTTGGGCCAGTCAAGGTAGAGCAAGACTTCATTACCGCAGATCAGTACACGCCGCAAACGTTGGCGGCCAGTGGTGTCACGCCAATGGGTGCTGCGATTGAAAAAGCGCTAAACATGATCGATGACCGCAAGCAGGTCTACAAGCAAAACGGTATTTCTTACTATCGCCCATGGGTCTTTATGGTCACCGATGGTGCCCCGACCGATGAGTGGATGGCGGCTGCCGAGCGCGTAAAAGCCGCTGAGGCTAAAAAGAAAGTTGCCTTTTTCTCGGTCGGTGTAGAAGGTGCCAATCTGGAAATTTTGAATAACATCTCAGCGCGTTCCGCACTCAAACTGCGCGGGTTGAACTTTGCTGAAATGTTTGTCTGGCTGTCATCAAGTCTGACCAGCGTCTCACACTCAACAGTGGGTGACGAAATTACGCTTGAATCGCCAGCTGGGTGGGGCGCTGTCTAATGTGGCAAGCAATTGGGGCGTCTGTCAAAGGCACCTCGCATGAGCGGACGGGTACGCCTTGTCAGGACTTTCACAACTTCATTGTCACGCCAAAGTATGTGATTGTGGCAGCAGCCGATGGCCTCGGCTCCGCACCGCAGTCAGATGCCGGCGCTGAGCTTGCGGTTCGCACCGCGCTCTCGATGATTGAAGATGACATTCGCCTCTATCAACCGCTCTTAGACGACGCTTGGGAACGCATTGTGCGGGAGGCATTTTTAGCTGCCCGCAATGCCATCGAGATCCGTTCAGAAACTGCTGAAGTGCCCATGCGTGACTTTGGCACAACCCTTATGGTGGCCATCATTACCCAAGACCGATTAGTTGTCGGTCACTTAGGGGATGGAGCCGTCGTGGCGCAATATGACAATGGGGATGTTGCTACGGTGACAGCACCTTCGCATGGGGAATATGCCAACGAAGTGACGCCACTGACCGCAGTAAATGGGTTGGAATCGCTGGAAATTACGATCCAGACGGACAATGCACGCGCTGTCGCTGTCCTCACAGACGGCCTACAAAATTTGTCGATTAACACCATGACGCAGAAACCACATGCGCCATTCTTTGCGCCGTTTTTCAACGGTGTCACCCAAGGTGTAATCGACACTGTTGCGACCTCAGCGCAACTCGCAGACTTTCTCGCCTCTGAGCGCGTCTGCAAAAAGACCGATGATGACAAAACTTTGGTCGTCGTCGGCGAGTTTCGATAGAATTGGTGGGTGATAGTTGATATTTGACAGTTGAATACAGCCTAATGCTAATCTCATTAGCGCGGCCTATACTTCAACTTACAACTCTCAACTATCACCTACTTTCGAAACTAAAACTCCCGACACGCTCTTCAGCCTCCTATGACCTACTTCCGCGCCTCAGACGGCGATCTTGTGAATACCACGCACGAAATTGGTCGTGGCGGCGAAGGTGTCATTTACAACGTTGAAGACCGCCCAGAGCTCGTTGCAAAAATTTATCACCCGGATCGGCGTACAGAAGACCGCGCGACCAAACTAAAAGCGATGGTCGCCACGCCGCCAGATGCGCAGACGTTTAGCACAGGGACGCACGTGTCCATTGCGTGGCCGCGACAGGTCTTGTACTCCAAAAATCGGTTCATGGGCTTCACCATGCCGCGTATCAGTTCTAGCCCAGACCTGTACAAAGTCATCAATCCCCGCTTACGCAACCGCTACTTTGTTGGCTTTGATGCCCGTCATCTGCACCGTGTTGCTGGCAACTTCACCAAAGCCATTGCGGCACTACATGAAGCCGGGCACGTGATGGGCGATGTCAATCAGACTAATGCCTTGGTCACGCTCAAAACTCTGGTGACCTTGGTCGACTGTGACTCGTTTCAAATTCAGGGCGAAGCTGGTGAAATTTATCGCTGTAATGTAGGTGTGCCGGAATACACGCCGCCGGAATTGCAAAACATCCTGCTGGAAACTGTGGATCGCAATGTCCATACCGATGCGTTTGGCATTGCCGTGGTGATCTTTCAGCTGTTGATGGAGGGCTACCATCCGTTTAGCGGCGTGCCGGTTGATCCGACGTTTTCAACGCCAGACAAAATCGATTTACACTGCATTCGCGAGGGGATCTTTCCGTATATCTCGAATGGGCAGTTTGTTGCCCCGCCGAATTCCCCAAATTATGACGACCTGCATCCAGAGTTGAAGCGCTTGTTTGTACAGTGCTTTGTGACAGGGCAGCATACGCCGGAAAAACGCCCAACTGCTATCGAGTGGGTCGCGGCGCTCAAAACCGCCGAAGACGATTTAGTGCAATGCGAGACGGATCCCAAACATTGGCATCCCAGTCACATGACAGACTGTCCATGGTGTGCGCAGGTGGTGTTTCGGCGTGAAGCCGCCAAGGCCCGTGCAGCTCGCGAAGCGAAACGCCGCGAACCTAAGCCTGAAATGTATCAAGGTCAGGTGGTAGGCACGTCTGGTGTTGTCGGTGTCCCGACTGTTGCGGCTTCAGATGTTTGGCCTGAAAGCGGCTACGTGTGGCTCAGCTTGCTGCTAAATATTGCGTCGTTGTGGGCGTCTAGCGTCGTCCCGTTTGCGTTGAATTTAGGTGCAATTGGCTTCTCAGTTGCGGTCCTGCGCAATGCCAACGCCGTCGATACAGATCGTTGGTGGTCCTATCTCAATATTGCTTGGGGCGCACTTATCTTAGCCGTGCTAGGTATTTGGCTGGCTGGCCGATTGGGAGTCTTCTAAGATGCAACGGTTGCTTTGGATCGGTGGGTTTCTGCTGCTAACAATTGGAATTGCCGCTTATATGTCATTCGCAACGCCGCTGGAGTCGGTGATTATTCAGAACAGCGTGCAAGCCACGGTTGAGGCTGTTCAGCTTGAGACTGCCGAAGAGAATGCGCAAGCGTTAGATCAGGCAGACGCTACGCGACAAGCGCTAGAACTGCAGCTAGAAACGGCACTCAGCGAAAAAGAGCAATAAATCTAATTCTGTGAACTTCGCCAAACTGCGTTACTTTCTACTTTTTGCACTCGTGCTGCTTGCAGTGATCTTTTTTGCTGCCGGGCGCCGACTTGTGCCGCGTGTCATGACCAACATCGATGCGCAAATTGACCGCCAAGTTGAGGCCACGCTTACGCAAGCGGACCTAGCGCAGGGAACTCAGGTCGCCGCGATCAATGGCACCAGCGTCGCGCTCCAAACTGAGATCGTGATTGCAAAGGCAACCGCAACGCCAACGCCAACCATCACGCTAACCCCCACAATTACACCAACGCCAACCATCACTCCCACACCGACGGCCACACTTGTCCCAACCGCAACGCCAACTGGCGTGATCTTGCCAACGCCGACGCTAAATCCATCGACGGTATTGTCGCTTATGGAGGCTCAAATTCCGTTTGGCGAAGCGTTCAACGGTAATCAGATGACAGGTGGCTGGCAGATAGAAAAAGAGCCTCCCACGCTGGTAGATGGGTTTCTCAACCCAGTTGCACCCTTGCCAGTCCAACTCTCGCTCGACGCACCGCGGCTCCAAAGCTACAACTGGCTGATGCAGCTAAATTATGGAGCGCAAGACAATGCTGGCCGTTGCATCGGCTGGAGCACAATTGAGTTTCCGAACTTCTATCGGATTGAATTGACGGGACGGACGGACGTGCGCGAAGTGCGCTACAGTTTCTGGGATTTCCGCACGAAGACGTGGCTATTGCAAGACACGCTAGTGTATCCGCAACGCGAAGGGTGTTTTAGGCTAGAGTCAGACAGCGGCAGCACCATCACGATTGATGACCAACTGCTGTTTGAAATTGACGCATTCACGCGCTCAAGCTATCAGTCGGTGCAGATCCAAGTCGGCTTTCCGCTAGCGATTGATACGCTGAACTTTTTGAGTAAGTAAACGCTAATCAAACCGCTGAATGCGCTGAGATCGCTGAGCTTAGTCTCAGCGTCTTCAGCGATCTCAGCGGTTATTTCTTGTTGGTGACCAGCATCTCCATCCCATCTTTCGCACCCATCACAAACCCAGGCTCAGGCTGTTTCGGACTGTTTCCAGCGTAGCTCAATCGAACCTGTTTCAGGATCGTCGGCACAATTAGACGCATTTCCATCATGGCAAAGGTGTCGCCCATGCACTTACGGGGGCCATCGATGAACGGTACCCACGCGAACTTATGTCGATCTTGACTGCGCTTTGGTGAGAACCGGGCGGGGTCAAACACTTTTGGATTGTCCCAATACAAAGCCGACTGCTGAATGCCGCGAATGTTGAGTACTAGACTCTCGCCCTTTGCAATTTTCAACTCTCCAAACTGATCATCTTCATCCGCTTCGCGAATGGTCAGATA